>JBBSOH010000007.1:0-31962 GCA_038259945.1 Acidimicrobiales bacterium | reverse complement strand
TGTCGCAACCGTGACCGCGTAGGTTGGCGAGATGACTCTGGTCGGTTCCGTTCGCAAGCTCGTCAAGAAGATCCAGGCGGCCCAGACCGAGCGCGACCCGATGGCGGGAAAGACGACGAAGCGTCCGACCCCGCCCACTCGTGTGGTCGAACACGGGGTCCGCGTCGAGTACACGCCGGAGATGGACGGTGAGGCCGACCCCGGTGAGGTCGTGTGGGCCTGGGTGCCCTACGAGGAGGACCCGCATCAGGGCAAGGATCGGCCCGTGGTGATCATCGGTCGCACCGGGAGCGACTTCGCGGGTGTGGCACTGACGTCGAAGAACAAGGGACGTCGGGACAACGTCCCGGTCGGCACCGGCGCCTGGGATCCGAAGGGGCGTGACAGTTGGGCGAAGGTCGACCGACTGCTGACCATCGATGCCGACGAGGTCCGTCGCGAAGGTGCGATCCTCGCAAGGAACCGCTTCGACGAGGTGGTCGGCAACGCCGCCAAGTACCACGACATCGTGCGGGCGTGACCGGCAGGGGGACCCGAGCGCGCCGGCGGATCGCGATGCCGATCGCCGTGGTCGCACTCATCGGGCTGGGAGCATCGGTCGCCGGGGCGGTCGCAGCAGACGAGCGTGCCACGACGAGCGAGCGCTCAGTTCGCATCGACACGCCGCCGCGGTCGCTGACCGTGATTGCCGGTGGCGATGTCCTGCCGGAGTCCCGAGTGCGTCTCGCGGCGGCGAGAGCCGGTCTGGCGACTGGCGTCCGCTTCGACTTCGGCCCGATGTTCTCGCCCGTCGGCGACATCGTTCGCCGCGCCGACCTGGCGATCTGCAACATGGAGATCCCTGTCGGTCGCCCCGGCCAGGCCACCGGATTCGCCGGGCGATCGCCCTTCGGCGGCAACCTGCTCCTCGCTCCCTACGAGGTCGCCGCCGGCCTCGCCGGCGCCGGCTTCGACCGTTGCTCCACCGCGTCGAACCACAGCTTCGACCTCGGTGTCGACGGGATCGCATGGACGATCCTGGGATTGAACGAGCAGGGGATCTCCACGACGGGGTCGGCGCGCTCACCGGAGGAGTCGGCCGACCGGATCATGCTCGTCGACGGAGTGCGCGTGGCCCACCTGGCCGTCACCACCTCCTCGAACACCGTGCCCCCGAGCGAACCGTGGCGTTTGAACTACATCCGTTCGCCCGAACCGATCGCCCAGCGCGTGGCGTCGGTGCGAGCGGCAGGCGCCCAGGTCGTCCTGCTGAGCATCCACGTGGGCAAGGAACTCCTTCCCCGCCCCGACCCGATCGATCGGATGCTGGTGCAGCGCCTGACGGCGATGGCCGACATCGATGCGATCTTCGTCCACGGACCGCACGTCGTGCAGCCGTTCGAGATCGTGAACGGCGCGCCGGTGTGGTGGAGCCTGGGCAACTTCGTGTCCGAGATGGGTCCGCCGTCCATCGGCCGGTACGCCGATGCTCGCACGTCGGACGGGCTGCTCGCCTTCGTCGATTTCCGCGAGCGCGCCGACGGGAGCTTCGAGGCGGTGACCCGTTCGATCGCGATCTGCAACGACTTCGCCGACAGGACGGTCCGCGTCGCATCGGTGTCACTCGCCGAGCCGGACCTTCCTGCGAGAGTGCGAACCGAGTTGACGCAATGCCGCGATCGGACGCGTGTCGTCATCGGCGACGTGACCTGATCGACGCCCGCACATGATGGGCCCGGAGCACGCGAGCCGCCCGCCCGCCCCGCTGGTGTCAGACACCAGCCGGGACGCATCGATCCCGTAGCCTGACGACGTGATCGAAGTGAACGACTCTCCGACTCAGAGTACTGTCGTGCGCATCGGCGTGCTCGGTTGCGGCAACGTGGGAGCGGCACTCGTCGACATCGTGCGAACCCGTGCCGACGCCGTCGAGCAGCGCACCGGAATCCGCCTCGAGGTCACACGTGTCGCCGTGCGCAACATGTCGGCACCTCGCGACGTCGAGGTGGGCGAGGACGTGCTGACCCGTGACGCGATGGGCGTGGTGACGGACCCCGACGTCGACATCGTGGTCGAGTCGATCGGCGGCCTCGAGCCGGCTCGCGAGCTGATCCTCGCCGCGCTGGCGAATGGCAAGCCGGTCGTCACGGCGAACAAGGAACTGCTCGCGAACGTCGGCGCCGAGCTCTATGCCGCGGCCGACGCCGCCGAGCGCGATCTGCTCTTCGAGGCGGCCGTCGCCGCCGGGATCCCGTTCATCCGGGTGCTGCGCGAGAGCCTGTACGGCGAGCCCATCACCCGCATTCTCGGGATCATCAACGGCACCACGAACTACATCCTCACGAAGATGACCGATGCCGTCGACGCCGGAGGCGACGCCGACTACGGCGCAGCGCTGAAGGACGCACAGAGCCTCGGCTACGCCGAACGCGACCCCACCGCCGACGTGGAGGGCTTCGACGCGGGCGCCAAGGCGGCGATCATCGCCACCGTTGCATTCGGCAAGAAGGTGGTCGCCGGCGACGTGTACCACCAGGGCATCAGCGAGATCACGGCCTCGGAGATCGCGATCGCCCGGCGGCTCGGCTATGTCGTCAAGTTGCTCGGGATCGTCGAACGTGACCCCGAGACCGACGAGGTGAGCGTGCGGGTCCACCCCACGATGGTCCCCGACCACCACCCGCTGGCCACGGTGCGCGACAGCTACAACGCGATCTTCGTCGAAGGTGACTACGTCGACTCGGCGCTGTTCTACGGTCGCGGTGCCGGGGGAGCACCGACCGCCAGTGCCGTGTTCGGCGACGTGATCGACGCGGCCCTCAACCTGCGCAGCGGCACACACGGCTCGATCGGCGCACTCGGCAAGGCGACCATCCGCCCGATCGACGAGACCTCGGCCGAGTACCTGCTCGGCCTCGACGTCGCCGATCGCCCCGGCGTGCTCCATGCGGTGACCGGCGTGTTCGCTGCGCACGACGTGAGCATCCGCGTGGCCGAGCAGGAGGGCAACGGGCCCGATGCCCGGCTGGTGTTCATCACGCACGAGGCGAGGGAGAAGGACGTTCAAGCCACCGTCCGCGAGCTCAACGAACTCGACGTGGTCCTCAAGGTCGGCGGACTGATCCGCGTCATCGGGGACTGAGGCGACGATGCGCTACGTCTCCACTCGCGGCCGTGCCCCCGAAATGGGGTTCGCCGACGTGCTGCTCGCCGGCCTGGCCGACGACGGCGGCCTCTACGTTCCCGCCACCTGGCCGCAGCTCACGCCGCGCCGATCGACGAGCGGCAGCTACGTCGATCGTGCGGTCGAGGTGATGTTGCCCTTCGTCGAGCCCGACATCGACGAGATCACGCTGACGCACCTGTGCACCGAGGCGTACGCCACGTTCCGCCACCCTGCCGTCGTGCCGCTCGTGCAGACCGGCGCGAATCAGTGGGTGCAGGAGTTGTTCCACGGGCCGACCCTGGCGTTCAAGGACGTGGCGTTGCAGCTGGTCGGCAAGATGTTCGACCACGTCCTCACCGAACGCGATCAGCGCGTCACGATCGTCGGGGCCACCTCGGGCGACACGGGCTCCGCAGCGATCGACGGCGTGTCCGGATGCGACCGCGTCGACATCGTCATCCTGTATCCGCTCGGGCGGACCAGCGACGTCCAGCGCAGGCAGATGACCACCGTCGATGCACCAAACGCACACGCGGTGGCCGTGGAGGGATCGTTCGACGATTGCCAGGATCTGGTCAAGGCGATGTTCAACGACGCCGACTTCCGGACGCGCAACAACCTGTCGGCGGTCAACTCGATCAACTGGGCGCGGGTGATGGCCCAGACCGTCTACTACGTGGTCGCAGCCGAGACCTTCGCCGACCCTGCCACGTTCGTCGTGCCGACGGGCAACTTCGGGAACGTCCTCGCCGGTTGGATCGCCCGGGAGATCGGGGCTCCGATCAAGGACTTCGTGCTGGCGTCGAACCGCAACGACATCCTCACCCGATTCGTCAACGATTCCGACATGAGCTCCCGTCCGGTCGAACCCAGCCTCAGCCCGTCGATGGACATCGCGGTGTCGTCGAATTTCGAGCGATTGCTGTTCGAGATGAACGACCGTGACGGTGGCATGACCGATGAGCAACTCACCCGGTTCCGTTCGACCGGGCGCCTCGACGTGGAGCCGGATCAGCGGTCGGCCTTCATCGACGGCACGTTCAAGGCAGCGGCGTTCGACGACGACGCCACACTTGCGGAGATCACCCGGATGCGAGCCGAGACGGGGATGCTCGTCGACCCGCACACGGCCACCGCCACTGCAGCGGCGCGGTTGTTCGGTGGGCCGGGTGGCCCGGCCAACCCGATGATCACACTGGCAACGGCACATCCGGCGAAGTTCCCCGACGCCGTCGAACGGGCGACCGGCGACCGGCCGCCGCTGCCTGATCACCTGGCCGATCTGTTCGATCGCAACGAGCGCACCGAGACCGTCGCCAACGATCTCGGTGCGGTCCAGGCGCTGGTCGAGCGACTGAAACGGTCGTGACGGGTCGGCTGGGGTCAGACCTCAGCCGACCGCGTCGCCCGACTCTCATCCGTCTGATGTTGCAAACGGCTGACGCGGCCAACTAACGTCAGTGTCGTTCGGTTCTCGCCGAACCGCACCTCGAACTCTCGAAGCGTGCGAATCTCTCAGGGGATCCGTGGCTGGCGCCTTGTGCTCGTCGCGATGCGCCGCGACCCCTTCCTCTGAGCCCAGATCTCACCGGTCGATCTCCACCGTCGGTGAAAGAGAGGCACACGATGCCCGCTATGGCACTCGAACAGTCCGCGCTGGAAAGCAAGGACAAGGACCAACTCCTGCAGATCGCCAAGGCGCTCGGCGTCAAGGGCGTCTCGAAGTTGAAGAAGGCCGACCTCGTCGACAAGATCATCGACGCTGCCGGAGGTGTCGACGACTCGCCCGCCGAATCCGCTCCCACGGCCGCCCAGACAGCACCGCCGTCGCCCGATCCGGCATCGACAACAGATGCGGTCAGTGAGCGGACGCCGTCGTCCTCCTCCTCCACCTCGTCCACCACCACCTCGTCACCGTCGTCCTCCGGGATCCAGGTGACCGATGGTGCACGCGGGTTCAGCAAGCCGCGCTCGAAGCAAGTCGCCAACGGTGCAGCCGCATCCTCGTCGACCGCATCGGACGCCGGTGTCGAACTCGGCCCCGACGGCGAACCCCTCGCCGATTGGGAGATCGAACTCCGCAAGCAGGGCGTGTCGACCGAGACGACCTCGAGCGACGACGCAGATGCGCCGAAGCCGAACGGCGCCGATGGGCGCGAGTCGTCGGGTCGCGACGAGAACGGCCGACGCAACCGTGACGGCCAGAGAAACGACGGCCAGAAGAGCGACGCGCCGGGACGGAATCGGAACGGCGGCCAAGGCGGTCAGAACCGCGACGGCCACGACGGCCGCACCAATCAGGGTGGCGCCGGCAGCCAGGACGGCCGTGCCAACCAGAGCGGCAACGGCCAGGGCGGTAACGGACAGGGCAGCAGCAGCCAGAGTGGCGGCAACTCCCAGGGCGGGAACAGCAGCCAGGGCGGCGGCAACCGGACCACGAACAACAACAGCAACAACGACGACGGTGGCAACAAGCGTCGGCGGCGGCGTCGCAAGGGCGGCCGCGGCCAGGAAGGCCCCCAGGGTGATGACATCGACCTGTTGGACGACGACGGTCAGCCCCAGTCGAACGAGCCGGTCGAGGTCACGGGCTACCTCGACATGCGCAACGAGGGCTACGGGTTCCTGCGCACGAACGGATACCTGCCGGACAAGGAGGACGCATACGTCCCGGTGAAGCTGGCTCGCCAGTTCGGCCTCCGCAAGGGCGATCAGATCACCGGCAAGATGCGCCCGATGCGCGGCAACGAGAAGAACCCGCAGCTGCTCGACGTCCACACGGTCAACGGTGGCGACCCGGAGAAGGCCAAGACCCGACCGCATTTCGAGAACCTCACGGCACTCTTCCCCGACGAGAAGCTGACGCTCGAGGATCTCTCCGATCCGTCCAACATGACGGCACGGATCATCGACCTGATCAGCCCGATCGGCAAGGGTCAGCGCGGCATCCTCGTCTCGCCTCCCAAGGCCGGCAAGACCACGATCCTGAAGACCATCGCGAAGATGATCGAGAAGAACAACCCCGAGGTCGAGTTGATCGTGTTGCTGATCGACGAGCGGCCCGAAGAGGTCACCGACATCAGGCGCACCGTCAAGGGCGAGGTCATCTCGTCGACGTTCGACCGTCCGAGTGACGAGCACGCCGCAGTTGCCGAGATGACCATCGCCAAGGCGCGACGCATGGTGGAGGACGGCAAGGACGTCGTGATCATGCTCGACGGCATCACCCGCCTCAGCCGTGCGTACAACCTCTCGGCGCCGTCGAGCGGCAAGATCCTGTCGGGTGGTATCGACGCCGGTGCGCTCTATCCGCCGAAGAAGTTCTTCGGTTCGGCACGCAACGTCGAGGAGGGCGGCTCGCTCACGATCCTCGCCACGGCACTGGTCGACACGAACAGCCGGATGGACGAAGCGATCTTCGAGGAGTTCAAGGGCACGGGCAACATGGAATTGCGCCTCGACCGCAAGATCGCCGAGCGGCGGATCTACCCGGCGATCGACGTCGACGCCTCGTCCACCCGCCACGAGGAGCTGCTGTTCGACCGCAAGGAACTGCAGATGGTGTGGAAGCTGCGCCGTGTGCTCAGCGGCCTCGCCGCCGAAGGCAGCGCCGCACCGGGCCTCGAACTGCTGATGGACCGCTTGAAGACCTTCAAGTCCAACAGCGAATTCCTGAACGAGATCGCCAAGCAACCAGGCATGTAGCTCGGCCTCACTCGCTTCGCTCCGTTCGGTCCGAATGGCTCGCTCGCTGGCGCTCGCTCGATTGGATGGGGCCTTCGGCCCGTCACTGCATCGCTCACAGCAAGCTGCTCAGCTCGGGGAGTCGGGGCAAGGCCCTCCACGCCTTCGGCGTCGTCTACGGGAACATCGGCGAGCGCGAGCTGGTTGTATCCAGATAGCGTCACCCGGCGCTGATCGTCGACGACGTTCAACGACACCACGAACCAGTGGGGTCGAGTGTTCAGCCGTCACCCGAGATCGAAACCGAGGAATCATCATGAAGACCGACATCCATCCCACGTACACCGACACCACCGTGAAGTGCTCCTGCGGGAACACGTTCGTCACGAAGTCGACCCGCGAGGGCGACCTCACCGTCGAACTCTGCAACGAGTGCCACCCGTTCTTCACCGGCAAGCAGAAGCTCGTCGACTCCGGTGGACGCGTCGAGCGCTTCAACAAGCGCTACGGACGCCGTGAAGGCGCCCCGTCGCAGATGGAGGACTGATCCTCGGCTCCCGATCAGGGAGCAGCGATCGAACGAAGCGAGATGCCGCCCTCCGTGGCGGCATCTCGTCGTTTTCGGCACGTCGCCTCGTGGACCAGGGCGACGCAGATCGTGAGCGGAAAGTGTCGGACCGAACGCGCCTCGCGGTGAATGCCATGTTGTGTGTTGCGATCGGGTTACGATCATCGACACACAGAGGTTGCTCAACCTCGTGCAGTGACGAGCCGATGGGCTCTGTACACATCTGTGCTGCGATCCGGGAGAACGAGTGCCAGCTCTGAACGAAGCCAACGTCCGTCACCTGTTGCGTCGGACCGAATTCGTGGATCGACCCGCGCGCGTCCAGACCCTGCTGGGCCTGGGCAGCATCGAGGCCGCCGTCGACGACATCATGGACGTCGCAGCAGCGCCGCCGAGTGCGACGTACGACGGCATTCCGGCGAACCAGGGGTGGCAGCGAGGTCAGCGCGTGGCCGAGCACTGGGTCGGACAGATGGCGACGGCACGGCGCCCGTTCGGTGAGCGGATGGCGTTCTTCTGGCACGGCCACATCGTGTCGTCGCTCTCCAAGGTGGACTCCCACGATGCGATGCGCGACCAGATCGATCTGTTCCGATCCCGCGGGCTCGGGACGGCGGCGAATCCGGGCAACATCGCCACGCTGGCTCGCACCGCCTCGACTCAGGCGGCGATGCTGCGCTACCTCGACAACGACCAGAACTTCAAGGACTCGCCCAATCAGAACTTCGCACGCGAACTGATGGAGCTGTTCCTCCTCGGCGTGGGGAACTACACCGAGGCCGACGTCGAGGCCTCCACGGCGGCGTGGACGGGCCACACCCGGCCCCGATGGGATTCCGACGTGTACCTCTTCGACGCCAAACGGCACGAGCCGGCGGCGCAGCAGTTCCTGGGTCAGACGATCAACGCCACCCGTCCGGCGAACGAGGCGGGGTTCGAGACGATCGAGGTGATCCTCGGCACGGGTCCGCTCGGCTCGGGCACGGTGCCGGTCGGCCCGAACGTGGGCCGCCCGAGCAAGGACGTCGCCGCGGAGTTCCTCTCGTACAAGCTGTGGCAGGAGTTCGGCGAAGCGGCGACCGGCATCGTGCCGGCCGGTGTCCGCTCGGCGATGACCTCGGCGCTGCTCGGCGGTGGCTTCGACATCCGCCCGTGGGTGCGGGCGATGCTCGTCCACGACGACTTCTACGCCGACGCCACCAAGACGGGCCTGGTGCGCCAGCCCGTGGAGTTCATGGTCGCACTGCTGGTGGCGACCGGGCTCGATGCTGTCGGCAACGTTCCGAACTGGTTGATGCGCCACACCGGTCAGGAGGTGTTGAACCCGCCCAACGTCAGCGGTTGGCGGCCCAACGGCTATTGGGTCAACGCGAGTGCGATGGGTGCCCGAAAGAGCCTCGTCGACACCGTCATGTGGAAGCTGACCGGCTCCTCGTGGGACGGCGACAACGGGTACATCCAGTTCGGTCCGGACCCGGCCAAGCGTCTGACCAAGACCGAGATCCAGGGACTGTGGCGGCCGAACCAGCCCTACATCCAGCCGATTCCGACGACCGAACTGGTCGCTCGACTCGTCGACTACACGGGCATCTCGCCGTCGGCCGCGAGCCGTCAGCGGATCCTGGCTCACCTCGATTCCGACGTGATCGAGAACTGGATGCGCAACGACGCACTGACGCTGATCCTGTCCACTCCCGAGATGCACATCGCCTGAGGCTCCCATGCTCGATCCAGACATCTCCACCGCCGACGCACTGCGTCACCTCTCCGTCCCTGACGCGGCCGACCCGTTCGCACTCGACCGGCGCCGCTTCCTCCAGATGGTCGGCCTCGGCGTCGGAGCCGGCATGGTCGCCGGCCCGGGCACCTCGCTGCTCGATGCGGCGCTCCCCGGCCTCGATCCATCCGCATGGGCTGCGGGACCGATCGGGCCCGACGACGGGGTCCTCGTCGTGATCGGGATGTTCGGTGGCAACGACGGACTGAACACGGTCGTGCCGATCAACGACGGGTTGTACCGCGACCAGCACGGTGCGCTCGCGATCCCTGGAGGCACCACGCTGCCGCTCGATGCGAACTCGGGTCTCCATCCGGAACTGACCGAGTTCAAGAGCCTGTGGGATGCCGGCCAACTCGCAATCGTCGAAGGAGTCGGCCACCTCCAGGACGAGTTCAGCCACTTCTCGTCGATGGCGAAGTGGATGAGTGGCAAGCCGACGGGCATTCCGAACAGCGGGTGGCTCGGACGCTGGACGGACGGCTACCTGAACGGCAGCAAGGACCTGTTCGCATCGGCGGAGATCGGTCACTCGATCCCGCTGCACATGATCGGCGAACGATCCATCGCCACGACGGTCCCGACGAACAAGCCCGACTTCGGCGTGCCCCGCGAATGGCGTTCCACCGCCGACCTCGCGCTGTTCCAGACCGTACGCGACCTGGCGTCCAGTGCCCCGGCGAACTCGTGGCTCGGTCGGGTCGGCCAGGCGCAGGTCGATCAACTCGACGTGGCCGCCGCTCTGAATCCGGTCATCCCGGAGGACGACCAGTTGTCGGGGACCGAGATCGTCGCGAAGCTCGACATCGCCGCCCGCCTCGTCAACGCGAACCTCGGGATGCGCGTGCTGACGGTGGGCTGGGGTGACTTCGACAGCCATGCGGGCCAGCCGAACCAGCACGCCAGTCGGATGCGTGAACTGAACGAAGCCGTGCGGACCTTCTACCAACGGCTCGATCCGGCGTGGGGGAACCGGGTCACGGTGATGACCTTCTCCGAGTTCGGCCGCACCTCCTACGCCAACGACGGGCAGGGGACCGATCACGGCTCCTCTGCTCCTCATTTCGTGTTCGGCGCAGCAGTGAAGGGCGGCTTCCACGGCCAACGCCCGTCGTTGTCGGGTCTCCGCCGGTGGGATCGGATTCCGAGCCACGTCGATCTGCGCGACTACTACGCCTCGGTCATCGACGGCTGGATGGGCGGTGGGTCGAGCGACATCTTCGGCGGCACGCGACAGGATCTGGGGCTGTTCCGCCAGGGGCCGAGCAGCGAGATCGCGTTCCCGCCGACCTCGGCGCTGGGTGAGTTCGTCGGCATGACTCCCGAGCGCGCCTACGACTCGCGCGATGGCACCGGGGGACGCTCGACCCGGATCGGCCCAGGCGAGACCGTCCGGATCGCCGTCGCCGGAACGGGCACGCTCCCGGCGGCGGGCGTCACCGCCGTCGCCGTCAACCTGACCTCGATCCGCCCCGGCGAGAACACGTTCCTCACCGCGTTCCCCTCGGGGCAGAATCGGCCCCCCTCGTCGACGCTGAACCCGCGTGCGGGAGCGATCGTGCCGAACACGACGATCGTCGGTGTCGGCCCGGACGGAACGTTCTCGCTGTACAACGAACGTTCCGACGTCCACCTCACCGCCGATGTGATGGGTTACTTCCAGGCTGGCGGAGGTTCAGCCGTGTCGTCACTCGGCCGATTGCTCGCGCTCTCCCCGGCTCGCCTCCTCGACACCAGGTCGGGCATCGGTGCCGCTGCAGGTCGGGTCGCAGGTGGCAGCCCGATCTCACTGGTCGTTCTCGGACAGGGCGGCGTGCCCGCCTCCGGGGTCGATGCGGTGGTCGTGAACCTGCTGTCGATCAACCCGACCGAGGACGGCTGGGTCACCGCGTGGCCGACCGGATCGACGAAGCCGACGACAGCGAGTCTGTCGTACCGTGCGGGTCGGGTCATCCCGAACCTGACCGTGTGCAAGGTCGGCCCGGACGGAACCATCCAGCTCGAAGCCAGCAGCGGCCAGGTCCACCTCGTCGCCGATGTGGTCGGGTGCTTCGCATCGACCGGGTCGCAACTCTCCCCGGTCTCACCCGCCCGCCTGCTCGACACCCGTGACGGCACGGGTGCGGTGGTGGCTCGGGTCGGCCCGGGCCAGGAGATCGTGCTGCGTGTCACGGGCAACGGCATCCCGACGGGAGCGACGGCGGTGGCGCTGAACGTGTCGGCGGTCCGCCCGAGCGAGCAGACGTACCTCACCGTCTATCCCGACGGCGAGGCCCGCCCCACGGCGTCGAGTCTCAACCCGGACCCGGGCGCGGTGTCGGCGAACCTGGTGATCGCCAAGGTCGGCGACGGTGGCAGGATCCGCATCTTCAACGCCAACGGCGACGTCGATCTTCTGGCCGACCTCACCGCCTACTTCATCTGACCCGGGCCAGATGCGGCGATTGCTGCGTCACCTCTCACCGCTCACGGCCGGGAGGCCGTTCGGGTTCACGCTTCCTTGCACTCCCCACATCTGATCCCGGCTCAGCAAGCTGAGATGGCGAGTGCTGCTGTCATCTGGTGTCTGTCATCCGGTGTCTGACACCGTTTGAGTCATCTGGTGTCACCATTTGGTTCGCGACGGTCGGCGGGGCGACGGGTGGAATACGATCCATGCCCGACGTCCGACTCGCCCAGATGGAGATCGAGTGCCAGATCTGAACGAGGTGAATGTTCGCCACCTGTTGCGGCGAACGGAGGTCGTGGATCGGCCTCAGCGCGTTGCGGCGCTGCTCGCTCTCCCGAGCCTCGACGCGGCGGTCGACGACGTGATGAACGTCGTCCCGGATCCCCCGACCGCCATGCTCGACGGGCCCGAAGGAAGTGAGGAGTGGCGCCGCGGGATCCGCTTGACCGACCATTGGCTGGGTCGGATGGCAACGGCGCCCAGACCGTTCGCCGAGCGGATGGCGTTCTTCTGGCACGGCCACCTCGCCACCTCGATCGGCAAGGTGGGGTCGGCCGATCTGATGCGAGACCAGATCGACCTGTTCCGTCGGCGTGGCCTCGGGGCGGCCGGCTCGTCGGCCACGGTGACCGATCTCGTGAGCGAGGCGTCGCTCCAGTTGGCGCTGCTGCGTTACCTCGACAACCACAAGAACTTCGCGAGTTCGCCGAACCAGAACTTCGCACGCGAGTTGATGGAGTTGTTCCTGCTCGGCGTGGGCAACTACACCGAAGCCGACGTCGAGGCCTCCACCGCTGCATGGACCGGCCACACCAACGTCCCGACGGATCGCAACGCCTACTTCTTCGACGAACCGGCCCACGAGCCATCGCCACAGCAGTTCCTGGGCCGCACGATCAACGCCACGAGGCCGCCCGAGCAAGCAGGCATCGAGACGATCGAGGTGATCCTGGGGACGGGCCCGCTCGGGTCGGGCACCGTTCCACTGGCCGCCGAACGCAACGGTGGCCGTGCCTCGAACGCCGTCGCCGCCGAGTTCCTCACGTTCAAGCTGTGGCAGGAGTTCGGCGAGGCCGCCACCGGGTCCGTACCGGTCGGAGTGGGGTCGGCGATGACCGGCGCACTGCTCGGCAGTGGGTTCCAGATCCGCCCGTGGGTGCGCGCGATGCTGCTCCACGACGATTTCTACTCCGCCACTGCGCGGACGGGTCTGGTGCGCCAGCCTGTCGAGTTCATGGTGGCGTTGCTCGTGGCCACCGGGCTCGACACGAGGATGGAGAACATCCCGAACTGGCTGCTGGCGAGCGTCGGCCAGCAGCCGCTGTATCCGCCGAACGTGAGCGGGTGGAGGCCCAACGGCTACTGGGTCAACGCCGGCTCCATGTCGACCCGCCAAGGGCTGGTGGAGCACGTGATCCAGAAGTTGCGCGACGCGTCGTGGTACGGCGCCGACCCGCACCTCCGCTTCGGGCCCGGCGGGTCCCAGGTGATCACGCGCGCCGATGTCCAAGGGCTCCCGAGCGGCGCTCTCGTCGACCGGTTCGCTGCGCTGACGGGGGTGCAGCCGACTGCGGGCGCGCTGGCCGGCATCCTCGAACATCTCGGCGACGCCACCGTCGAGCCGACGATGCGCGTCGACGCACTCTCGCTGCTCCTGTCCGCCCCGTCCATGCACATCGCCTGAGGATCATCGTGCTCGACCCCGACATCTCCACCGCAGACGCTCTCCGGCATCTGTCCGCCCCGCCGTCGAACGACCCGTTTGCTCTGGATCGTCGCCGGTTCCTGCAGATGGTCGGTCTCGGCCTCGGGGCAGGGATGGTCGCGGCGCCCGGCGCATCCATCCTCGATCTGGCTCTTCCCGGTCAGGACCCCTCGGCGTGGGCGGCTCCGATCGGACCCGCCGACGGGATCCTGGTGGTGGTCGGCATGTACGGCGGCAACGACGGGCTGAACACCGTGGTGCCGATCAACGACGGCCACTACCAGGACCAGCACGGCGGCCTCGCCGTACCGGCAGGCGACACGCTGCCGCTCGATGGCAATACCGGCCTGCACCCGGAACTGACCGAGTTCAAGAGCTTCTGGGACGCAGGGCAACTCGCGATCATCGAAGGCGTCGGCCACCTCCGTGAGGACTTCAGCCACTTCGCGTCGATGGCGAAGTGGATGAGTGGGCGACCGACAGGGTTGCCCGACAGCGGTTGGCTGGGCCGCTGGACCGACGGCTACCTGAACGGCGCCAAGGACCTGTTCGCCGCGGTCGAGATCGGCAACTCGGTCCCGCTGCACGTGATCGGACAACGCTCGATCGCAACCACCGTGGCGCCGAGTCGGCCCGACTTCGGGGTCCCGCGTTCGTGGCGTTCCGATGCCGACCTGTCTCAGTACCGGGCCGTCCGCGCGATGGCGGGCGGCACGCCCGCCGGATCCTGGGAGCAGCGCATCGGTGCCGCGCAGGTCGACATGCTCGATGTCGCCGCATCGCTCAACCCGGTCATTCCGGCCGATGGCGGGCTGTCGGGCACCGAGATCGTCGCCAAGTTGCAGGTCGCCGCCCGCCTGATCAACGCCAACCTCGGCATCCGACTGGTGACCGCCGGCTTCGGCGACTTCGACAGCCATGCCGGCCAACCGTTCCAGCACGGTGCACGGATGCGCGAATTGAATGCGGGCGTCGGCGAGTTCTTTCGCAACCTCGATCCCCGGTGGGTCGGCCGGGTGACCTTGATGACCTTCTCCGAGTTCGGCCGGACGTCGTTCTCCAACGACGGGCTGGGAACCGACCACGGCTCGTCGGCACCGCAGTTCGTGATCGGCCCGACGGTCCGAGGAGGCTTCCACGGTCAGCGTCCCTCGCTCGCAGGCTTGGAGCGCTGGCAACGGATGCCGTCCCACGTCGACTTCCGCGACTACTACGCCTCGATGATCGACGGCTGGATGGGCGGCGGCTCCGAGCAGGTGCTCGGCATCGGCCGACGGGACCTCGGGCTGTTCTCGAGCGGCCCGACGGCCGAGATCACGTTCCCGCCGACCTCGATCCGCGGTGAGTTCGTGGGGATCGCTCCCGAACGGCTCTACGACACACGCGACGGGAAAGGTGGCCGCACCGCACGGATCGGTCCGGGCGAGACGGTGCGCATCAAGATCGCAGGCGCGGGTTCCGTCCCCTCCGACGGGGTCGCAGCCGTCGCCGTGAACCTCACGTCGATCCGGCCGGTCGAGGAGACGTTCATCACCGCGTTCCCGTCCGGGCAGAGCCGGCCCGGTTCCTCCACGGTGAATCCTCGTGCCGGCGTAGTGGTGCCGAACACGAGCATCGTGGGCGTCGGGTCCGACGGGTCGATCTCGATCTACAACGACCGATCCGACGTCCACCTCACCGCCGACGTGCTGGGGTACTTCGCCCGCTCGGGCGGACCGTCGACGGGTGCGCTCGGACGCATGCTGCCGCTGTCACCGGCACGGATCCTCGACACGCGTGAAGGTGTCGGCGCTGCGGCCTCGACGGTCGCCGGGGGTCAGGCGCTCCGACTGGTGGTGCTCGGGCGCGGAGGGGTGCCCGCCGGCGGCGTCGACTCGGTCGTGGTGAACCTGTTGTCGATCCGGCCGACGACGGACGGATGGGTCACGGCGTGGCCGACCGGAGCACCCGAGCCTGCGACGGCGAGCCTGTCGTATCGAGCGGGCCGTGTGATCCCGAACCTCACCGTGTGCAAGGTCGGTGCCGACGGCACGATCCAGGTGAGGCCGAGCCACGGCACGGTGCATCTGGTGGCCGACGTGGTCGGGTGTTTCACGGCGTCTGGTGCTCGCCTGGCGCCGGTCGCTCCGGCGCGCCTGCTCGACACCCGCAGTGGTGTCGGCGCGGAAGCGGCGCGGGTCGGCGCGGGTCGGGAGATCGTGCTCCGGGTGACGGGCAACGGTGTGCCGACGGAGGCAACCGCAGTGGCGTTGAACGTGACGGCGGTACGCCCGAGCGAGCTGACCTACCTGACGGTGTATCCCGACGGCGAGGCCCGCCCCACGGCGTCGAGCCTCAACCCGGACCCGGGCGCGGTGTCGGCGAACCTGGTGATCGCCAAGGTCGGCGACGGTGGCCGGATCCGCATCTTCAACGCCGACGGCGACCTACACCTTCTCGCCGACCTCACCGCCTACTTCGTCTGATCGCACCGGTGATGGACAACGAGGCCCCCGTCTCCGAGCTCGCG
Organism: Acidimicrobiales bacterium; assembly: GCA_038259945.1. Lineage (GTDB taxonomy): Bacteria > Actinomycetota > Acidimicrobiia > Acidimicrobiales > Ilumatobacteraceae > Ilumatobacter_A. The sequence continues at coordinate 16,125 of JBBSOH010000007.1, read as the reverse complement.
CCGCAGTCCTGTCCATCGGCCGACAGCTACGCTCCGGCGATGCTTCCTACATCCGGACCGTCGTCGCGCATCTCTGGCGGCCTCGTCGCTGTCTTCCTGACGTTCGTGTCGGCCGTGGTCAGCGTCGGGCCCACCGGGGTCGTGGGGGCCGAATCCGGGCGTTCCGTTCCTGCGGAGGCGGCGCGGTCTGGGCTCCTCGCCGGAGACTCCGTGTGCGCCGACGTGGCCGGCGGGCGACGTCGCTGTCGTGAACATCACGAACACGCAAGCGGCAGGCAACGGGTACGGCGCGCTTCGTCGATCGAACGACAGTCGCGTGCCGTCGCGTCCGATCGAGGATCGATACTCGTCGGTCAATTTCGCGGCCGGCACGCCGCCGAACCCGAACCTCGCGTTCGCCACGATCGGCACGGACGGAAAGGTCTGCTACGACGGCGCGGTGTCGGACCATCAGGTCGTTCTCGATCAGGTGGGAACCCTCCTCGACTCGGCGATCGATGCCAGCGAGCCGATTCGCATCCTCGACACGAGGCCGACCGGACTCCTGGCACCTTCGACGTCGGTGTGTGTGCCCGTGCCGGCCGGTGAGCCCGGCGACACGGCCGTGATCAACATCACGAACACCGCAGCGTCGGGTTCGGGGTACGGCGCGATCCGATCATCGAACGCTCGACCGGTCTACCTTCGCCCCGTCGACAGTCAGTTCTCCTCGGTGAACTTCGCCGCCGACACGCCTCCGAATCCGAACCTCGCGTTCGCAGCGATCGGCACGGACGGAGCGGTCTGCTACGACGGCGCCGTGTCGTCCCACCATGTGATTCTCGACTTCAACGGAACGATCGGCAAGGCTGGCCTGACATCGTCTGATCCGCGCCGGGTCCTCGACAGCCGTCTCGACCGGCCGCTTCAGCCGTCGTCGTCGATCTGCGTCACGATTCCGAATGCCGCTCCTGGTGAGGTGGCCGTGATCAACATCACGAACACGGGCGCAGCGGGACAGGGGTACGGGACGCTGCGGTCATCCAACGAGACTGCGGTGTACGCACGCGATCCCGAAGACCGCTTCTCGTGGGTCAACTTTGCAGCGGCAACGCCGCCCGATCCGAACCTGGCGATCGCCAGGGTCGGGAGCGACGGCAAGGTCTGCTACGACGGAGTCGGTGCTGTCCACCACGTGATCCTCGACCTCGCAGCGACGATCGCTGCGTCGAGCGTGACTGTCGACGAGCCGAAACGCATTCTCGACACGCGCGTTCCGACGCTGTCGTGGACCGGGCTCGGAGATGCCGTCTTCGGAGCGGACGCCTCGACCAGCTTCGACTACTTCTCGAGAGCGTTCGGGCCGCCGACGTACGACAGCGGGTGGGAGGCGACGGGCTACGACCCGACCAGCCAGGACGACCAGTGCCAGTCGCCCTTCATGCGGGTGGTGCTGTGGTCGAACTTGACGATCGTGTTCGCAGAGTTCGACCCTGCCACCCAACTGATCTCCCCTCGACGCACCTTCGTCATGTACAGCTACAACTCGGCTGAACCCGGCGATGCGGAACTTGGGCTGGCAACGGATCGCGGGCTCCGGCTCGGCTCCACCACGGCGCAGGTCCGGGCGTTGTACCCGTCGGCCACGATCGGGAACGGCTACTTCTACCAGGCCGGGGTGGTCGATGGAATCCTGTCCGGAGGACGGGTCGTCCGGCTGGCTGCGGGTACGGAGCTGTGCCAGGCCTAGCGTCCGGTGACAGCGCGTCGGTAGGTTGGGTGAAGTGGTGGAACTCGGCGACCCTGGAGCAGGCGATCGTCGGCGGCGACTCCTCGGGATCAAGCTGAAAGCGCTCGTGTCGGATCACCTCGGTGTCGCCATCGATGACGAGGTGGCGGCGTTCGGGGCCGGGGCGGCGCTGGTGCACGACGGCGCCGCCTGGGCGATCGTCGACGGACCCGCCGCCCGCCGGCTGGGCGCGGTGCTCGCATGGGCCGTTCGTCACCACGCCGAGTCGCTCGACATCATCGCCGAACGCGACGGTGGTCTGCTCGCCCGTCGGGCGGAGGCCTTCGATCTGCCGATCCGCGTCTGGTTCGCGGAGGAGCGCACCCTCCTGCCGGTCGTGGCCGAAGCACCCCTGCCGCCGACGGACGCCCCCGACGAGCACCTCGCGCTGCTCGCCATGATCGAGTCGGCGGGGGCCGACCCACACGTCGAGCGTGGCGTGGTGACCGGCGAGGTCCGTGGCCTCGAGATCTGCCGCGTCGTCGACGAGCCGACCACCGGGAACTTCGCCGAACTGAGCGACCTGCCGACGTCGGGGAGCGTGGCCCCCGACGACGCCGAACTCGCTGCTCGCATCGCTCGACGAGAGGGCGACGGCGTGATCTTGGAGGTCGGCGTCGGCGCCAACGATCGCGAAGCGTTCCAGATGTTGCACGGTCACCTGCCCACCCACGAAGCGCTCGCCAACGTCGTCGCAGCGGTCACCGATCACCGCAGCGAACGAGCGCCACAACATCCGCTGAACCGGATGGCACCCGAGCGCTACCTCCGGTGGCGAGTCGAGCAGGACCCGTCGTTGCTGCCGTTGCGCGACTTCACACCGGTCGACCCCCCGGTCGACCGCCTGAGCATGAAGCACGCCGAGCCGTGCCTCGCCACGGCGACACACGCCGACGGCGATCCGGTCGTCGTCGTGTTCACCAGCGGTGTCGACCTCGACCTCGTCGCGTTCGTGGCGGACGTGGCCGTCCAGCGACGCGGCGAGTTCGAGCGGGTGATGGTGGTTGCAGGTCCTGAACGCGACCTCGTTGCGATCAATCGGGATCTGGCCGATCGTCTGCGTGTCGATGTCGAGTTCATCGCTCTCGACTGAATCCCGTGCGGCCGTCGGCGCGGAATGACGGGCTCCGAGCATCCGATCGACGACGGACGCGTCGGTAGCCTGCGCTCACCATGCCCGCCCAGACGATGATCGACCGACTCGCGCAGATCGTCGACGAGTACGACACCCTCGAACGTCAACTGTCCGACCCCGAAGTCCTCGCCGACCCCGACCCGTTGCGGACGGTGTCGAAGAGGTACAACGCACTGGGCCCGGTGGTCGCCGCTGTCAACCACTACACCTCGCGTCGCGACGATGCGGAGGCGGCACGCGAGATGCTCGACGGATCGTCGGGAGACGAGCGCCAGATGCTGGTGGACGAGATCGACGCAGTCTCCGCCGAGTTGCCGGGCCTGGAAGCCGAGCTGCGCGAGTTGATGCTTCCCAAGGACCCGCACGACGGACGGAACGTGATCATGGAGATCCGCGGGGCCGAGGGCGGCGAGGAGGCGAACCTGTTCGCCCGCGACCTGTTCGAGATGTACGCGGCGTACGCGTCGTCGAACAAGTGGACCGTCGAGACCCTGTCGTCCACGACGAGCGACATGGGCGGCCTCAACGACATCACCTTCGAGGTGCGCGGTGACACCGCCTGGCGATCGCTCAAGTTCGAGGGCGGCCCGCACCGTGTGCAGCGGGTTCCGGTCACCGAGAGCCAGGGTCGGATCCACACCTCGTCGGCCACGGTGACCGTGTTGCCCGAGGTCGACGAGGTCGACGTGGAGATCGACGAACGCGACCTCCAGATCGACGTCTACCGGTCGAGTGGTGCCGGCGGCCAGCACGTGAACACGACCGATTCGGCGGTGCGGATCACCCACGTGCCCACCGGAGTGGTCGTCACCATGCAGGACGAACGTTCGCAGCTGCAGAACCGGAACCGGGCGATGCAGGTGTTGCGGGCGCGACTGTTCGAACGTGCCGAGCAGGAGCGCGCCGACGAACTGTCGGCGGAGCGCCGCTCCCAGGTCGGAGGCGGCGGGCGCAGCGAGAAGATCCGCACGTACAACTTCAAGGAGAACCGGCTCACCGACCACCGCATCGGCTTCACGATCTACCGCCTGGCCGACGTGCTGGCGGGTGACCTGTCGTTCGTCGTCGACGCGCTCACGTCCGACGAACGCAGCCGACTGCTCGCCGAGGGAAGCCCCGGCTCGTCGTGACGCGCTCCGACGGCACGGTCAGTTGGCGTGAACTGCTCGCCGAGACCCGTTCGATCGTCGACGATCCCCAACATGCACGCTGGATCTGCGAGACCGCCACCGCGACCACGCCCGACGAGTTCCGGGAGATCCTCGACGACGCAGCGGGGGAGCGCGCCGTCGCCCACCTCGACGCCATGGTGGCTCGGGCACGGACCGGTGAGCCGATCCAGTACGTGCTCGGCTCGTGGTCGTTCCGTCACCTCGACCTCGCGGTCGACGCCCGCGTGCTGATCCCGCGGCCGGAGACCGAACTGGTCGCCGAGGTCGCGATCGAGCTGGCGGCGACGTTCGGGCCGACCCGTGCCGTGCTCGATCTGGGGACCGGCTCGGGCGCCATCGGCCTGGCGATGGCGGACGAACTGCCCGTGACAGGAACGTCGGTGTGGTTGACCGATGCATCGTCGGAGTCGCTGGCCGTCGCTCGGGCGAACCTGGCCGGTATCGGACGCTCGGCGGGCAACGTACGCGTTGCGGAGGGTTCCTGGTTCGATGCGCTGCCCAGCTGTGAGCGCTTCGATGTGATCGTGTCGAATCCGCCGTACGTGGCAACGGGGTCGCCGGAGGCCGAGCGGATCGTGACCGACTGGGAGCCGCATGCAGCGCTGTTCGCCGGGACCGACGGCCTCGACGACCTGCGTCGCATCATCGCCGACGCTCCCACCTGGCTCCGACCCGGCGGATGGCTCGTGGTCGAGCACGGTCACGACCAGGGCGCGGCCGTGGCCGGCCTGTTCGGCGACGCAGGGTTCTCGGACGTCGAGACCCGCCTCGACCTGAGCGGACTCGATCGGATGACGATGGGACAGGTTGCGCCAGGCACTGCGGACCGGGCAGCATCGTCGTCGTGAAGTCCGACCTGCCCAACGGCGTGATGCTCAACGTCTACCCCGACAGCATCGGTGAACGTCTCGCCGGAACCGTCACGCTCCTGGAGCATCCGGCACTCGCCGACGTGGTTTCCACGCTCTACGTGCTCCCGTCGTGCTTCCACAGCGACCTCGATCGCGGGTTCTCGATCATCGACTACGACCTCGACGAGGATCTGGTCGACACCGACGATCTCGAAGCACTCGAGCGGCTCTGCATCGCACTCAAGTTCGACCTCGTCTTGAACCACCTCTCGGTCGGATCACCCCAGTTCCGCGACATGGTCGAACGGGGGGACGAATCGGAGTACCGGGACTTCTTCATCGACTGGGACGAGTTCTGGGACGGCCACGGCACCCGTGCCGACGATGGCCACGTCGTGCCCGATCCGCAGCACCTGGAGCGGCTGTTCATGCGCAAGCCCGGACTCCCGATCCTGAGTGTCCGCTTCCCTGATGGATCCGACCGCAACTACTGGAACACCTTCTACCAGCAGGTCACGAACGGCCCGGAAGGTCGCAAGTATCTGGGCCAGATGGACGTCAACGCCGAGTCCGAGAAGGTGTGGGAGTTCTACCGAGAGACGATCGCCAAGCTCAGCGGATACGGAGCGAAGATCCTGCGCCTCGACGCCTTTGCGTATTTGCACAAGGAGGTCGGCAAGTCGAACTTCTTCAACCGTCCGGGCACCTGGGACCACCTCGAACGACTCCGGGTGATCGCTGCGGAGTTCGACCTGACGCTGCTGCCCGAGATCCACTCCGAGTACGGCTCCGGGCTCCACGAGGAACTCTCCGAACACGGCTACCCCGTGTACGACTTCTTCTTTCCCGGCCTCGTGATCGACGCGATCGACTCGGGCGACGTCACCCACCTGGTGCGTTGGATCGGCGAGATCCTCCACAACGACCTGAAACTGGTGAACATGTTGGGCTGCCACGACGGCATCCCGGTGATCGACCTCCGGGGAGGTGTCGATGTCGACGGGAACCAGCGACCCGGGTTGCTGCCCGACTCGACGATCGAGGCCACCGTCGAGCGGTTGATCCAGCGCGGCGGGAGGGTCAAGAACCTCTACGGCGCCGACGGCACGAAGATCTCCTACTACCAGGTCAACGCCACGTTCTTCAGCGCGCTCGGCGAGGACGAGCAGCGACTGCGCCTCGCTCGCGCGATCCAGCTGTTCATGCCGGGAACGCCGGAGGTCTGGTACCTCGACCTCTTCGCCGGAGCGAACGACGACGCAGCCGCTGATGCGGCGGGGGAGGGCGGCCACAAGGAGATCAACCGCACGAACTTGTCGATGGCCGACGTCGAAGCAGCGCTCGACCGATCGATCGTGATCGATCAGTTGGCCATGCTGCGCATGCGCAACACGTCGCCCGCGTTCGCCGGCAGGTTGGAGGTCGGTGACACGTCGCCCGACCGGCTGCTGCTCACGTGGACCGGCGGTGATGCGACCGGCGTGCTCGATGCCGACCTGTCGACAGGCGGGTTCACGATCGTCGATCGACGGGGTGCCGAGGAGACGATCCACCACTTCGAGTGACACCGAGGACGACGCCGACCTGCCGCGATCCCGTTGCCGACACCGCACGTCACGGCGGGCATTCGACGGTCCGGATGGATCGGAATGCGGCGCGAACCGTGCGCAGGCGGGAGACTCGTCCGGTGACCACACCGATTCCTCGTGCAGCCATCGATGCAACGGCACCGACGTCGCGTTCGACCTTCCGGCACCTCGCCGGGTGTGTCCAGGCAACGAACAGAGATGCCGACACCCTGCGCCATGCGCTCCTCGCGAAGTGGGCTGGGCACACCGGTGACGACGACCTCGTACGTCGGCTCCGACGCCTCGACCATTCGGATCCGGATGGAGCACTGGGTGTCGAGGCGCGGCTCGCGATCTGGTTCGAGCCGGTCGTTCCGGGCGACGGCAGGCTGGTCGCCGCCGACGACCCCGTGCTCGCCGGACTGTCCGATGAATCGAGGAACTGTCTGACGGGGATCCTGCTCACCGTCACCGGGAACAGCACCGACGAGGCAGCATCACCCCCTGCGGCGGAAGGCCCTCAACCGGAGGGGTTCGAGCCCACTTCCACGACGTCGTAGTCCTTGGTGATCACGAAGTCGGCCAGTTGCTTGTGGCCGGCGATGATCTTGTGCTCGGTCTTCAGGATGTTCTCGACGAACGGGTCGTCGACCTCGCCACCGCGGTTGCGCTTCTGGCGGTGTTCGAGCGTGTCGAGTCGGTTGCGGTCGATGAACACCCGCGTGTCGATGCGTCGCAGGAGTGAGGTGTACGTGCCCTCCACCACCACGACCTGGACGCCGACCAGTCCGATCGTTTCGTCCTCCACGCTGTTCGCGTCGTAGTCGATGAGCGGCTTGGTGATCTCGTCGGCTCCGCCGACGGCGTCGACCAGGTTCTGCTCCATCAGATCGAGACGCACCTCCACGTGCGGGCCGAGCCAGTCGGGGTCCTCACGTCGCTTGGCATCGTTCGACGTGGGTGGGAGCACGAAGTAGTTGTCCTGCCCGAGCAGGACGGCGCTGACGCCGTGCGCGTCCAGCGCATCGACGATCGCCTGCCCGGTCTCGGACTTGCCGCTCCCGGACTCACCGGCGACGCTGATCGTGTACCGCGTCGGCTTCGTCGCGATGGCGTCGAGAAGGCTCGGGACGATCGCCGCCGCCGCCCGCTCGTGGTGCTCTTCGAGCACGATGATGTCGCCCTTCATGTCGGCCTGTCCGCTCTCGTCAGTCGAACCGGACGGCGACTTCGGCGAGGATCGTGCCTTCCTCGGGTGAGAGCTCCTGGTCGGCGCCGGCCACGTCTCGTGCAGCGGAGAAGAGAGCGGACCGCAGGACCCGGCTGCTGATGGTGGCGTCGATCTGGTCGAGGAACTCGATGGTGCGACCTGTTTCGATCGCCCGTCGGGCCGTCTCGATCGCTGGGCGCAGATAGTCCTCGAACGGGAAGTCGGCGCCGCGCCATTCTTCGCTGATCTCGCGTACCGCATCGACTTCGAGGTCGTTGATGTTGTCGTCGGCGAGCATCACCAACGTCAGCAGTTCCAAGGCGGCGCGGTGCTCCGCGTCAGCGGTGGCGTGGACGGCAACGCCACGGTAGAGCTCGGCGAGTCGATCGTTCATGAACCCGATGCTTCCAGATCGAGGCCCAGTGAGCGTGACAGGAAGTCGAGTTGATGGAGGAGGATGTTCTCTGCGACCACTTCCTGAGGGGTCATGTGGGTGACGCCGACGAGCGGAAGAACCTCGTGTGCTCGACCTGCCGCCAGCAGCGCAGACGACAATCTCAGCGTGTGAGCGGCCACGACATTGTCGTCGGCGAGGCCGTGGATCAACAGCAGCGGGCGGGTGAGGTCCGCTGCGAGCGGGAGGAGCGAATTGGCGTCGTAGACGACGGCGCCCTCGTCGGGCCCCGTTCCCGTCGGGTCGCCCAGGTATCGCTCGGTGTAGTGGGTGTCGTACAGCCGCCACTCGGTGACCGGAGCGCCTGCGATGGCGGCGTGGAACACGTCGGGACGCTTCAGCACCGCGAGCGCAGCGAGGTAGCCGCCGAAGCTCCAGCCGCGGATCGCCACACGGTCGAGATCGATCGCTGCGAACTTCGTCGCTGTGTCGTGCAGTGCATCGATCTGATCGTCGAGAGGCGGGTTCATCAAGTCGTTGCGGACCGCCCGCTCCCACTGCGGGCCGCGGCCGGGAGTGCCCCGTCCGTCGGCCACGACGACCACGAATCCCTGGTCGGCGAACCACTGCGACGACAGGTACGCATTGTGGCTCGCCGTGACCCGCTGCGCGTGCGGACCGCCATACGGATCGAGCAGGACCGGTAGCTTCGTGTCGTCGTCGGGATCGTGGCCCGTCGGGAACAGGACAGCGGTGGCGATGTCGCGATCGCCGGCCTTGATCAGCGTGAGGTTCGGCGCGATCGACGGACTCTGAGCGTGCGAGGTGATCGTCGGACCGTCGAACAGGCCGTCGACGACCACGGTGTGCGTGGCTCCCGGTTCGTCGGGTACGAGCGACCTGATGACACAGGTCGTGCCGCCGACGGCGATGGAGTGGACTCCGACGCGCTCGGTGAATCGACCGGACTCGGACCCGTCGGCTGTTGGGTCCGTCGACGGCGTGGTCGACCAGACGTGCAGTTCGGTCGGCTCGTTCGGATTGTTGGCGAGGAAGACGATGGTGGGGTCGTCGCTGTCGTCGAAGTCGGCCACAGCAGCCACGGATCGGACCTGGAGATCGTCCGGCGTCACCGGCCGGTCGTCGACGTACAGCCGCCGCATCCCGTCACGATCCGACGCGGTGAGGAGAGCGCCACCCGGCAGGAGTCGGGGGACGCCGGGGACGTTCTCGATCCAGGAGTCGTCGTAGTCGCTCGTGAGAGCGATCGCCTCGCCCGTGGCCAGGTCGACCTTCATCGCCATCGAGCCACGTTGGTCGCGTGACTGCACCGACATCAGGAGCCCGTCCTCGGTCCAGTCGACATGGGCGAGGTAGGGGAAGAACTCGCGGTCCCAGTCGACCATCCGGCGTGATCCGTCGAGGCCGAGCAGGTGGAGCGTGACGATCGGATTGTCGGTCCCGGCCGCGGGGTAGCGGACGGTGCGTGCCGGGCGGTTCGGGTCGGCGGGGTCGGCGATGGTCCACTCCGAGACCGGGCCGTCGTCGACCCGGCAGGCGGCGATCGTCCGGCCGTCGGGGCTCCACCAGAAGCCGCGGAACCGGTGCATCTCCTCCGCTGCGATGAAGTCGGCGCCGCCCCACGAGACGGCGTCGGAGTCCTTGGGGTCGTCGCCGGCGAGCAGTCGTGACGACCCGTCGAGTTCTCCGATGCGCAGCGTGCGGCCACTCACGTAGGCAAGCCGTGATGCCGTCGGATCGGGCCGAGGGTCGTGGACCGGCCCCCGCACGGGGATCGGTCGGGCCTGGCCGCTCAGGAGGCCGGCGGCGAAGAGTGCGCCGTTGAGGGCGAACGCAGCGACCTGGCACTCGGCATCGGTTGCGTACGCCGTGATCCCGGTGGAGCCGTCGCGCGTGCGTTCGCGACGTGCGCGCTCCTCGTCGGTGATGTCGTCGCTGACGTCACCCCTGGCCGGATCGTCGAGACCGAGCAGCAGGCGCGGATCGGCGACCATGCGCTCCTCGCCGGTGCTCGCGTCCATCACCCACAGTGCGTTGACCGGGTCGTCCCCGGCTGATGAGCGCAGGAACACGATCCGCTTCCCGTCGGGGGACACCGTGACGTTACGGGGTTCACCGAGCGTGAACCGTTGCGTGCGGGCGTACTGACGGGGAAACGAATCGCTCACGCCCGCACTGTAGATGCCGTGGTCGGTGGTGACCGATCCCCTGCGTCTGATCTCATGCGTCTGGTCCGTGCGTCTGGTCCGTGCGTCTGGCCCGTGCGTCTGGGAAGGGTCGGGTTCGGGTAGTCCTGAACCATGATCTCCGGCACCTCCACGAACAGCGGCGTCGCGCCCGACACCCGCACCTCTCCGGACCATGCGGTCCCGCACTCTCCACTTCGGGAGCCGACGGCATCGATGCGGTTGCAGCTGACACCCGACTTCACCTTCGTCGACGCCGCTTCCCGCCTCGCCACGATCGCCACACTCGGTGTGTCGCACGTGTACCTCTCGCCGGTCGCGGAAGCGGTGACGGGCAGTCGGCACGGATACGACGTCACCGACCACACCCGGGTCCGCGCCGACCTCGGAGGCGATGCAGGTCTCGAGCAACTCCTCGACGCCGCCGAGGTGCACGGCTTGCGCGTGATCGTCGACCACGTCCCGAACCACGTGTCGGTCGAACGCGCCGAACTCAACACGCCGTGGTGGGAGACGCTGCGCGGCGGACCCGACACCGATGCGGCGCTCTGGTTCGACATCGACTGGCAGGCGACGCACGGCAAGGTCATCGTCGCGAAGCTCGGTGCGCCGCTCGACGAGATGCTCGACACCGGCGACATCGTGATCGGTGGCGGCGACCGCGGACGCGAACTCCGGGTGGGGGATCTGCGGTTCCCGCTGGCATCTGGAACCGAACACCTCGACGTGCGCGACGCCGTGGAGCAACAGCACTACCGGCTCGCCTTCTGGCGCGACCCCGCCCGCAACGTCCGGCGCTTCTTCACCATCGACGATCTGGCCGCAGTGTGCGTGGAGCACGCCGGTGTCGCCCACGTCGTCGACACCATTCCACGGAACCTGACGGCGCACGCGGCGTTCGCAGGTGTCCGCGTCGACCACGTCGACGGCCTCTCCGACCCCGGTACCTACCTGAACGGTCTGCGCGACGTGATCGGCGAGGAGCGGTTGCTGTTCGTCGAGAAGATCGTCGCGCCCGGCGAGCAACTTCCGATCGGTTGGCCGGTCGACGGCACGACGGGCTACGAGCAGGTGACCGTCGCCGAACACGCCCTCCTCGACCCCGCGGCCGAGGACCACTTGATGCGTGTCTGGGAACGTCGGTCCGGCGGCCGGTCCTTTGCCGACCTCGACGACGCAGCACGGGCCGAAGTGCTCGCCGACGGCCTCGATCCCGACTTCAGCCGTCTCGCCACGGCGATCGCCGACTCGCTCGCCACGACGGTGGGCGAGGTGCGACCAGCGTTGGATGCGTTGACGCTCTCGATCGATCGGTACCGAACGTACCTGCCCGACGATCCTGCCTCCGAGCAGGTGTTCGAAGGCGTCGTCGAGCGGGCTCGGAGTCGTCCCGGCATCGATGGGTCGTCAGTGAGCGACGTCGCCGACACGATCCGCACGTCCGAGGCGCTCCTGGCACGCTGGCAGCAACTGACCGGGCCGGCCGTGGCCAAGGGCGGCGAGGATCGCGTCTTCTATCGATGGTTCCCGCTGGCCTCGCTGTGTGAAGTGGGCGGCGACCCCGAGCGGTTCTCGATTCCGGTCGCCGGGTTCCACGCCGCCCAACTCGCCAGGCAGCGCACCCACCCGATCGCGATGCTCGCGGAGACGACCCACGACACGAAGCGCTCCGGCGGAGTGCGGGCACGGTCGCTCGCGTTGGCCGCTCACGCCGATGAATGGGCATCGGTCGTCGACGGCTGGCTCGACGGTCAGGACTCGCTCGGTCACCCTGCGCTCGGTCGCGACGGTGGGCTCGGCGCCGGCATCGTCGACCTGGCGATGCAGACTGCGGTCACCGCCCGACCGATCGACACCGATCGGCTCGGCGACTATCTCCTCAAGTCGGCGCGTGAGGCCGACCTGATCACGACGTGGACCGAGCCCGACGATGACGTGGAGAGCGCACTGCGATCGCTCGCTCGTTCGCTGGTCGATGCCGCGAGCGCGGGACCGCTCGCCGACTTCGCCGACCGGATCGAACCGATCGGCGACGCCGTCGGACTCGGTCTGCTGGCCCTCCAGCTCACCTGTCCCGGTTTCGCCGACCTCTACCAGGGCTCGCCGCACCGGTTGCTCACGCTCGTCGACCCGGACAACCGGGGTGAGGTGGACTGGGACTCGATCGCCGCCACGATCGAACGGATTCCGACCACCGATGCCGCACAGGCGTATGCCGACGGCGACATCGACCTCGCCCGCACCGTGCTCACCGAGCGCATCCTGCGACTGCGGCGTCGCCGTCCCGACGCCTTCGGCGCGGATGCCGGCTACGTCGAACTCCAGGCGTCGGGGCCTGACGCCGAGAACGTCGTCGCCTTCGCCCGCACCGACGGTGGGGATGATGATGACGACGATGGCGACGGCGCATCGGTCGTCGTGATCGTCACTCGGATCACGAACGACACAGGGGTCGATGCCGAGGTCGAACTGCCCGGAGGCACGTGGCGCAGCGTCACGGTCGACGACGCCGCGATCGAACAGGGCGGTCCCCGCCGGCTGGCCGATCTTCTGGGCGCAAGTGCTGGCCGGTCGGGCATCCCGGGAGTCGAGGTCCTCGAGCGGACCGACCGCTGAGGGCTGACCCGGAAGCACGACCGGGGTCAGTTCCGGGTGCTGCAGATCGCAAAACGCAAGCCAGCGTGCCGATGCAGGGAACGTTTGCCCGTTCTGCGACGCGATGCTGATCCGGCGTTGGAGAGCACCCTGAGACGGGGTTGGCGGCGCGCATAATGGGATGGTGGCCCGGGAGCCGACGTGCCTGGGCGGTGAGGGGAGCAGGCGGCAGGTGTTGCTATGGCGCCCCATTCGGCTTATTGATTGACCAGGGCCGAGCTGAGCAGGATGAGCGCCATCGCCGTTACGAAGAGATAGATCCGGAATTTGGTTCGCTTGTCAAACCCGCCTTCCGGCAACGGCTGATGCCGGGGAGGGCGTTCACTCGTCACTGTTCGAACCTGTGATGGATAGCTCGAGTTCGCCTGCCGAGGCGTCGACGAACAACCTGGTTCCGTCCGTGAACTCCAGCGCGACCTCTCCGACTCGATGTCTCCACACCTGTCGAACGGACTTGCCCTCCAACATGGCGGTGGCCCGCTTCGCGTCGTCGTCAAGGTCAGGCATCGGCCGAAGCTATCTCGCAGTGGTCCAGAGCTTGAACGTCGCGATCCGGAGCGGGGTGCGCGTCCGGAACGTGACCGTACTGCTCGGTTGATGCACCTGAGAAGCGCGGCGTGATGGGTGGCGAGCGTTCCTGGCAGGACGTACCTGTTGTCGTCGTGTGAACGCACCTCCATGGCGGGACTCGTGGGCGCGTACGGACTCGATGCCGAGATTCTTGAAGTTCTTGTATGAACCTGACGGTCTTCTCGATGGGATAGGCAATGAGAACCACAATGGCAAGCGCTGTGAACGACGAGCCCGACCCTGCTCCCCGCAGTGACCCGCTTGGTACAGATTCGACGTTCACCGACTTCTATCGAGCAGAACACGCAGGGCAGGTACGCAGGGCGGCGCTGATGCTCGGCTCGCACGAAGAAGCCAACGACGTCGTTCACGAGGCGCTCGCAGCGATGTATCTCCGGTGGGAGCTCATTGATCACCCAGGGTCCTATCTCAACCGGGCCGTACTCAACGGCTGTCGGGCGACCGCGAATCGTCGCCGTGCCGATCTCCGAGTTCGCAAGCGCATGCGCGTCGATCCGGAGACCAGCCGAGAAGAGACACTCCTCGACATCATCGAACGCCTGCCGTTCAATCAACGCGCTGCGATCGTCCTTCGCTTCTACGCCCAGATGACCGAGCAAGACATCGCCATCACACTCGACGTCCCGCCGGGATCGGTCGGGCCGTGGATCAACCGAGCACTGAGCACCATGCGAAAGGAACTGTCATGAACGACATCAAAGAAGAACTGAGCGTCACCCTCGCACGCCAAGCCGAGATGGTGCCCGTCGAGGACACCCTCGAGGCCATCTTGACGGGCACCAGCCCTGTCCGACTGAGCAGCATCGACCAGCGGCGACAGCGGCGAACCTGGCCACTGGCCGCGGCGGCAGCCAGTGTCGTCCTCGCCGGCACAGCTGGCCTCGTCTGGGTCAGCCGGACCAACACCGAGAGCCCAGCATCAAGCGACGCCAGTCAACCCGTCGAGGGCGACGTTGCGCCAGCAACCACGACCGTGCTCGATGGGCCTGCATCAACTCAGACGCCGGTGGTGGTTCGGAACGTGATCGAAGAAATCCTTGAGAACCGAAATGTGCCTGTGGAGCAACTTCCGTACTTTCAAGACGGCAAAGTCACGCTCCAGGAGTACCAGGAGGCGTACGAAGCGTTCAAGCAGTGCGCAGCCGACGCAGGGGTGGGCGACGATCTGCGCGAGCAGGGCCGTGACGAAGCGACGGGCCTGATCGAGTACTCGACTCAAACGCTCTTGGTGCCAGGTCGGACGACGCCCGGGCAGCCCGGTTCGGAACTGGACGAGTGCTATAGCCGCTGGTTCTTCTACGTCGAGGCGGCGTTCCAGAATTCCGATCCAGCCGTACTCGCTGCAGAACCTCAGGAACAACTGGACTTCTTCAATGAGAACCTCCGACCATGCTTGGAGCAGATCGAGGTAGCGGTTCCCGATGACCTCCAATTCCAAGACGAGAATTGGTTCCCATTGAACAGCGAAGTAGTGACGGCAATCAACGACGGTCGCTGCGGCTAAACACCGCGATCCGGTGCGGGAGGCGCGTTGAGTGCAGACCCAGCCCGCACGATCTGGGCGGGTGCGGTCGATCCGAGGTGCCGATCTGGAGTGGTCGGCGTGGCGTTCTGCTCGTGATGATCTGGGCGCATTCCGGAGACCGGACACGGCGTGCAATTGAACGGTTGCGGCGATCGATGCAACCAACTCGTGGCCCGGTTTAATGCCGGGTCACCGCACCGGAGGCGCAGGAGGCGGTGGCTGCGTTACGGGCGGGAAGGGTGGACTGTTCGGCGGTGGCGGGGATGGTGACTCGCTTGCGCCGAGGGTGAAATCGCTAATCATCCGGCAGATCGAAGTGATGTCCGCTCTGGCGGCGAACTCAAGACGGATACGGCCGAGGCCGCTGAACCACAGCTCGAGTTCGCTGTCGAGGTCGAAGGTCCCCGCAGTCTCGACGGAGAACGCCTGGATCTTCGAGAACGGGAGTGTGGTGAAGTCTTTCTTCTTTCCCGTGAGTCCCTGGACGTTGATTGTGATGATGCGCTTGTTCGTGAATACCACGCCGTCTCGAATCCCTTTGAACGTTGCGACGATGTACTCGCCGTTGACGAACATGGGGGCGATGATCGGTGAGAACGCTTCGGGACCAACAGGCTTGAGCTTGACGTAGCTGGCGTTCTGGAAATCGATCATGCAACAGTGTCGCCGATCACGACGCTGCGCTCTGCATGGTCTCCTGCACTGGGGTGGCGCCCCGAGTACCCGACTGAGGCCTCTGGCGATAGCCGACCCGCGCATTCTGGTGCGGGTGGCCGATCTCGTACGTGCCTGATAGCGGACGGGACGAGAAGGGCGCAGCGCTCGTAGTTCTGATCGGTGCTCGATGGCCCGCCCCGTCCTACGTCTTGTCGAGTA
Source organism: Acidimicrobiales bacterium (assembly GCA_038259945.1). Lineage (GTDB taxonomy): Bacteria > Actinomycetota > Acidimicrobiia > Acidimicrobiales > Ilumatobacteraceae > Ilumatobacter_A. The sequence goes on along the minus strand of JBBSOH010000007.1, from coordinate 173 downwards.
TCGACTGAGCAACGGCTTGGGGTGTCAGATGCGTGGTGTCGATAACGAGGTCAGCGGCAGCGCGTAGCCATGGGTGAGCGGCGATGGACTTCTCGACATGAGCGAGTCTCCAGTCCCGCGCGTCGGGCTCGTGGCGATCGTGCTCGATGCGCCGGCGCAAGGTTTCTTCATCG
>JBBSOH010000006.1:0-34654 GCA_038259945.1 Acidimicrobiales bacterium | reverse complement strand
GTGAATCCGAACAACAAGACCATCGACTCCCTGCAGCGCATCGAGCTGCCGGCCGGTGTCGACATCGAAATCAAGATCCAGAGCTGACACCGTCCCCGTGGGTGTCTGACACCCACGGGGACGCACTCGAATCTGTGAGCGGGCGGGCCTGCGGGTCCGCCCGCTCCGCGTCTGGCGGTCGACAGTTGTGAACGGGCAGGCAAAACGCGCCCACGATCCCCGCAGCCTCGAATCGGCCGGGTAGACACTCGTCATGGCAACACTGCCGCCACCGTCGACGACGCCGACACCGTTGCCACCGCCTCCACCGATCCCGCCGCGCCAGGCCACGGATCGTCCGGATGCGGAGGTGACCTACGCTCTGGGCCCCCGGGGCTCGAAGTGGCGCTTCGCCCCGTTGCTCCTCGCCGTCGCGATCGTGGCATGGCTGGGCGGACTCGGCGGAGCGTTGGCAGGTGACAGCATCTCGAACTGGCTCGACCGGCCGCCGACGCGACCCTCGTCGGAGCCGATCGACGTCGCCAACCCACGACCGGGTTTCGAGAATCGACTCGATGTCGCGCAGGTCGCCGAGTTCGTCGCCCCGTCGACGGTGACGGTGTCGGCCGACGTCGGAGCCGGGGTGTCGCTCGGCACCGGCATCATCATCACCGACGACGGTGAAATCCTGACCAACGCACACGTGATCGAAGGGGCCGACACCGTCCGGGTGCGTCTCGCGGGCGAGACCGAACCGCGAGAGGCCACCGTGCTCGCTGCGGATCGTGGAAACGACCTCGCTCTGTTGCGCGTCGCCGGGGACGGCTTCGAAGCAGCGACCTTCGCCGACCCCGCAAGCGTCCGGCTCGGTGACGAGGTGATGGCGATCGGTTTCGCGCTCGGCCTCGACGGGGCCCCATCGGTCACGCTCGGCATCGTGTCGGCACTCGACCGCAGCGTCGGTGAGGGCGACGTGTATCTCGACGGGCTGATCCAGACCGACGCAGCGATCTCGTCGGGCAACTCCGGCGGCCCCCTCGTCAACGCGGCCGGTGAGGTCGTCGGCGTCAACACCGCCGTCGCTCGCGACACCGCCGTGTTCACCGCCACGAACATCGGGTTCGCGATCTCGGCCGCGGAGGCACTACCGATCATCGACACCCTGCGTGCTCAAGCCGAGGGCGCTCCACGCAACGAGGCGTTCCTGGGTGTGGACCTCGAAGATCGTCGTGATGGCGGCCAAGGCGTGATCGTCACCAGCGTTGCCGCCGGAACTCCGGCGGCGACGGTCGGGGTCGCCGCCGGCGATCTGATCGTGTCGATCGACGGCGCAGCCACGGACGGATCGTCGGCACTCATCGCGGCGATCCGCGACAAGCAGCCCGGCGACCAGGTGACCGTGGCGATCGTGCGGGACTCCGAATCGGTCGAACTCGACGTCACCCTCACCGCCCGCCCCAGCTGATCGGTCCGTCCCGCCGCCACGCAGGCGCGAGTCGACGGCGACGGCCGACCCCGTGGCGGTCGGCACGCATCGTGCGCCTCCAGCCGTCTATTCTGCGCACGTGGCGGCCCAGCACCTCGACGTCGATCCGGTCCGACGCGGACTCGGGCGTCCGCTCGCGGACGAGATCGTGCGGAACCGACTCATCGACATGCTCGCTCAGCGATGGACGACGCGGGTGGTGCTCATGTTCGCCCCCGGTGGGTACGGCAAGTCCATCGCTCTGGCGCAGGCGATCCGGGACAACGACAGCGACCCGACCGGCCACGACATCCATGTCGGCGTACGCGACACGACCGATGCCCTGCGCAAGATCGCCGCGACCCTGATCGACTCGCTCGGCGCATCGGAGGCGGTGGGGCTGCCCGACGACCCGGTCCTGCTCGCGCAGAAGGTGTGCGACGCCGTGGCGGCCGCATCGCCGCACGATGTGTGTGTCTGCCTCGACGACCTCCACCTGAGCGACCGCATCGACGGGCTCGCTCGGTTCGTGTCCGCCATGGCCGAGAACCTTCCGTTCAACGGACACCTCTTGCTCGCGGGGCGGACGCGGCCCGACCTCCGGCTCGCTCGACTCCGAGCGAACGACGACCTCGTCGAGATCAACCAAGCCGATCTCGCCTTCGACAGCAACGAACTGGAACGTCTCGCGAATTTCCACGATGTTCCGGTGGAGCGTCTTGCGCAGTCACAGGGATGGCCGGCGGTGACGCGACTCAGTGTCGTGGCCGGCGACGAGACATCGCTGGAGTTCATGATCGAAGAGGTGATCGACGCGCTGACGGCCGACGAACGCCTCGTGATCGCCCTGGCCGTCGTCGCCGGCGAAGTCACGCCCGCCCTGCTCGCCGAATTCGCGCCGCGAGTCGATCCGGATGAACTCCTCGATCGCGTCCCGTTGCTGATCGGACTCGAAGGTGGAGCACTCGCAGCCCACGACTTGTGGCACGAGGCCATCGACGCGGTGTCGAGTGAGGCCGACCGCACTCGCATCGCCGGCAGGGTCATCGAACTCCTCGCAGCAGCGGGGGATCATCGAGCTGCGGTCGACACCGCGCTCCGTCACGGTCTGTGGGCCGACGCGCTCCAGCAGATGATGGGTGTCTTCGTCGACATGGACCTCCGCGTCGGACTCGAGCAAGTGGACGCATGGTGGGCCGAGATGCCGGTCGAGGCACGTGTGGGGCCTGCCGCTGCGTTCGTCGACGGCTTCCGCGCCCGATTGGCCGGAGATTTCGACGCGAGCACCGCCTCGATCCGCGAAGCAGCGGTCGGGTTCGAGGAGGCCGGGGACCTGGAGGGCGCCACGACCGCCGTTCTCGAACTGGGTCTGCGGAGTTGGTTGACCCAGGACGCAGCGCTGTGGACCGAGGTGTTCGAACGCAGCGCGAGGATCATCGATGCCGGCGGCGTCCGGATGAGCAGGTCGGCGGTCGTCGGCCGAGTGGCCGAAGCGGAACTGCGCGGACATTTCGCCGAAGCACTCGCCGAGTACGAAGCGCTCCCCGAGCGCGACGAGCTGGCGCTGGGCCACTGCTCCACGCTGGCGTTGCTCACCGGCGACTGCGCCAATGCGATCCGTCACCTCGAAGAACTGTTCGAACGGTTCGGCCAACCGTTGGCGGTCGCACAGTTGTCGGCGGCGAGATGGGACGCCGGCGATCCGAGCGGTGTGTTGGCAGATCCGCAGTACTGGTCGCCTCGGATGGACAACATCCGTGACGCCGTTCGCGGCATCTTCGTCAGGTCGATGATCGAGGCGAACTGCGGGGTCGTGCCCGACGCCAGCCGTGTCGAGCGACTCGCATGGGCCCGCAGCCGAGAGCAGACGTTCGTGGCGCTCGCCTTCGCTGCACACGATCTGCTGACCTCGCACGAGGGGCGGGCAGCCGAGCAGTTCGAGCGGCGACTCGACGAGATCGGGTTCGACGAGCCCCTACTGCGCGGTGAACTCCGCCGCTACCTCCCGTATGCGTACGTGCTCTCCGAGCGGTGCCGGTCCTGGCTCGACACCGACGACCAGCTCGGGCCGGTGCAACTCGAACTGCGCGAACTCGCCCGGGCCCTGTTGGATCTACGCAGCGGTGGATCCCCGTCGGCGATGACGTTGCCGGGCAACGAGGCGATCCTCACGTGGCTCCCGCTTCCGTGGTCGATCGAACTCGCCGCCCGTCTGGCCGGGTCGGGCGACCCCCGTGGCGTCGACCTGGCCCGATACCTCTCAGAAGTCGCGGGAGCGAGTGTGCACGACACGCTGCGCAACCTGGGGTCCCACGAGCCGGGCCTGCGCGGGGGCGTCGTCGCGCTGCTCGCCGCTGTCCCTGCGCCGCCGCACCAGACTGCGACGATCACCGTCTGCACGAGCTTCGGCCTCGCCCACGGTGGCGACGAACTCGAGGTCAGCAGAGCGAGGGTTCGACAGATGATCACGCTGCTCGTCCTGCGTCCCGACTGGGCGCGCGAGACCCTGGCCGACGTGATGTGGCCGAGCGACCCGGCGAAGGCCAGGAGCAACTTTCGAGCGACGCTGCGCCACGTGCGCCAGGCCCTCGAGCCGAATCGAGTGTCGGGCGAGGCCGACTACCACCTCATCCAGCAGGGTGAACGAATCCGATTGCGTCGCAGTGGCGAACTCGAGGTCGATCTCTGGTCGGTTCAGGCATCGCTCGCCGACGCCGATGTGGCCGATGCCGCCGGCGACGCGGCCTCGGCGATCAGAAGTCGCGTCGCCGCCCTCGACCGGTGGGGCCCCGACGCGTTCGACGACGTGCACGACCTCGACGCCGTTGCGCCCGAGATCGAACGGCTCCGACGCGATGTCCTCGATGCCGGATGCTCGGCGGCGGAGCGGACGATGGCACTCGGTGACCTCCCGGGGGCGCTGAAGATCGCGGACCGGGTGCTCGATCTCGACCCACACATCGATCGGGCGCACGGCGTGGCGATCGGCGTGCAACTGGCGCTGGGCGATCTGGATGGCGCCGAACGCGCAATCGAGCGGGTGCGTGCATCCATGGAAGAACTCGACCTCTCGCCGTCCGCAGGGATCGAGATGTTGATTCGACGCTTCGATCAACGGCGGTCGCGCACTGCGGCCACCCGACTGACCGTCGTCGACGCCGGCTGAACGGCGCCGGGCTACAGGAAGTAGCCGGCGGTGTCGCCGAGGAGGTGGGCCCCGCCCTGGGTGAAGAGGCTGACCCGCCCGGACGGCTGACGCAACGGCAGGACCGCGAGGTTCGCGATGGTCACGTCGGCTGCGGACACGTTGAGGTTGGACGCGAGCGGTTGGTTCTCGTCGCTGGGCCAGCCGGTGACGAAGCCGGGACCGATGCTGCGCACGGCGGTGAGGTTGAGCGCTACGGCGTTGGCCGTCGAGGGGATGCCGATCTGGCCGGTGACCGCGAAGCTGGTGGTTCCGCCGGCGGGGACCTGGGCCCCGAGGCCGCGGGTGTCGAGCAGGCGGTTCGGGGAGATCGGGACGAACAGCCCGTCGTCGGTGTCGGGTGCGGTTGCGTCGGTGAAGTAGCCCGACACGTCGGCCAGGAGGTGTGCCCCGGCTTCGGAGAACAGCTTGATGGTGCCGGTGGCGGACACCGGGACGATCACGGCATTCGGTCGGTTCTCGCCGGCGAACGACAGGTTCAGGTTCGACGTTGCCGGCTTGGGTTCGTCGCCGGGGTAGACGGTCACGAACCCGGCGGCGGTCGCGTTGGCGGCCGTGACGTTCAGCACGACGGCCGAGACACCGGTTGCCGGCACGCCGTTCGTGCCGGTGACGGTGACTTCGATCGTGGCGCCCGGAGCGAGTTTGCCCTTCGCTCCCGGCAGGGCGCTCGACGGACGGGTGTCGAAGATCCGTGACGGTGACACGCCGATGAGTCGGCCTGCAGTGGAGGAACCGGTCTGTCGGAAGTAGCCGAACACGTCCGCGATCAGGTTGCCGCCACCCGAGGTGTACAGGGAGACCTTGCCGTCCCTGCCGACGGGGACGATCACCGAGTTGGGTGCGTTCTGGCCGACAGCGGTGACGTTGATGTTCGACGCCGTCGGACGCGGGGTGCCGGCGGGGTGAGCGGTGACGAATCCAGGTCCGGTGGCGCCGGCGATCGTGACGTTGAGCACGACCGCATAGACCCCGGTCGCCGGGACGCCGCCCTGACCGGTGATCTGCACATCGATCGAGCCGCCCGGTGCGACGATCCCCTTCGGTTGGCCGGCGGGCGACGGCTGCGATGCGCGGGTGTCGAGGATGCGCGACGGCGACAGCGGCGTGTACGCCGCCGTGCCGTTGTAGTTGATGACCGGCACATCGGCCGGAACCTCGTCGTCGCCGACGGTGATGGAGATGCCTTGGCCCACGACCGGACCCGAGCCCCAGCAACGCACGGTGAGGTTGTCGAGGAGGGCACAGGTCGTCTTGTCGCCCGCCGATGCGGTCAGCACGGTCCGTCCGGCGCCGACATCCACCGGGCCGCCCGAGAGGGGGGATTCGGGCGTTGCAGGGAGTCCGTCACCGACGTTGTCGGTGTTGCCGTAGCCGAGTCGACCGTCGCTGCCGTTGCCCCAGCAGTACAGCGCTGCATCGTCGAACGTGACGCATGCGTGTTCGAAACCGAGCGAGATCTGGGCCGGGGTTCGGCCGCCCAAGTCCATCTTCAGCGGCTCGGTCGTCGATGTCGACGTGCCGTCCACGTACCGTGAGGCGGTTCCCGATCCCCAGCACCACAACTCGTCGGTCTCGGTGATGGCGCAGGTCGAATTGTTTCCGGAGCTGATCGCCACCGCCTTGGCACCACCGAGATCCACGACGGGCACGGTCGAGGGGGCCTCGTCGTCACCGACGTCCTGGCCGTTCCATGGCATCGCATTCTCGGCCCCCCAGCAGCGGACGTCGCCGGTGTCGAGGATGACACAGCTGTGGTAGCGGCCCACCGTGATCGCCGTTGCGGTCGTCCCTGCACCGATCGACACCGGACCTGCTGATGCGGGTGTCTCGTCGTCACCGATGTCGTTCTCGTTTCCGTAGCCGAGTTGGCCGCCGCTCGCATCACCCCAACAACGAACCGAACCGTCTTCCAGGATCGCACACGAACTGAAATTGCCCGAGGCGATCGCGGTGGCCTTTCCGCCGAGGTCGATCGGGGGGATCGCCGTCGGCTCCACCGTCGAACCGATCCCGAGCCCTGCTGCAGCCGGGCTGCCGATCTGGTCGTCGACTCCCCAGCAGCGGACGGCGCCGTCGTCGAGCAGCACACAGGTGAAACCCTGTCCGCCGTCGACCGCCTTCACGGTGCGACCGGCTCCGACGTTCACCGTGCGTACCGAGTCGGGCGTCTCGTCGTCGCCCACGGTGCCGGACCCGGGGACTCCCGTGCCGTACAGACCGCCCCAGCAGCGAACCTGGCCGTTGTCCAGGACGATGCACGCATTGGTGTGGCCGTTGCCCAGACGCCCGGCGATGTCGCGCCCCGAGTCGGCGGGTGACTCGCCGGATTCGGCCGTCACGGGCACAGCGGGGCCGGCTACTCCGATCAGTGCGGTCATCACGAGGACGAATCCCAACAGCAGGCGCTTCATTGCGGTGTTTCCTTTGTTCCGTCGCCGGAGCCCGGCGTCACAGCAGTGTGGCCGAGTTCGCAAGGCGATGCGAGAAGTTTCGACGCGTCATGGTCGGGCCGCTGCCGTTCAGGACGTCAGATCATGCGACTCACCTGTCGATTCCGGTCCGCGGTCGGTCGAGGCCGGGTCGACGACCGCTCGGCTCGATCGGGAGCGTCACCGGCGTCACCCGGCAGACGCACCGACGTACGATCCCCGGCGTGCCGAGTGAGACCGAGAGCCCCGACGTCGATGTGCCCGCAGCGACCCGACCACTTCCCGGATGGCTCGCCATCGTGCTCGTCTTCGGGACCTCGGCCGCGGTCCTCGTGCTCGAGATCCTCGCGGGACGACTCCTCGCCCCGTACGTCGGGGTGAGCCTGGAGACGTTCACGGGCATCATCGGGACGATCCTCGCCGGCATCGCTGTGGGCGCCTGGGCGGGTGGTGTGGCTGCCGACCACGTCGACCCGCGTCGCCTGCTGCCGATCATGCTGGTCCTCGGCGGCGGCCTCGCCATCGCGACCATCCCGATCGTGCGGGTGCTCGGCGACGGCGGCGGTGCCGGTGGAGGCATTCGCATCCTCGTCCTCACCGCCTTCGGGTTCCTCCCGTCCGCAACGGTCCTCAGCGCTGTGCCTCCGGCGGTGATCAAGCTGCAACTGCGCGACCTCGCCTCCACCGGCTCGACGGTCGGCCGACTCTCGGCGTGGAGCACCGGCGGAGCATTGTTCGGCACCTTCTTCACGGGTTTCGTACTGGTCGCTGCAGCCGCCGTGACCACGCTGATCGTGGCCGTCGGGGTCCTGCTCGTCGCGAGCGGATTCGCACTCTGGCTTGCCGGACGGGTCGCCGCGAGCGGCGAGATGCTCGGCCTCGGCGGACTCGCTGCGGTGTCGCTCGTCGGTGCGCTCGTGAGCGGCTCACCGTGCGAGACCCAGACCGCCTACTACTGCCTGTCGGTCATCGAGGACCCGGCGTCGGAGCCGGGCCGCACTCTGTTGCTCGACGACCTGCGCCACAGCTACGTCGACCTCGACGATCCGACGTTGCTCGAGTTCTGGTACATCCGCCGAGTCGTCGACGCGATCGAGGTGGCGAGCGGCGACGAGGTCGACGCAGTCGACGGGGGAGAGGCGACACCGATCGACGTGGTCTACCTCGGCGGCGGAGCGTTCACGGTGCCCCGCTACGTGCGTGCGACGCGACCGGGGAGCGACCAGACGATCCTCGAGATCGACGGGGATCTGGTCGACGTGGTGGAGAACGAGATCGACTTCGATCGCGGGGCCCCGGGTTCGGCGGACGCCGTGGAGATCGTCGTCGGCGACGGTCGGCTCAGCCTGCGCGAGATCGAGTCCGATTCGGCTGACGTGGTGGTCGGCGACGCCTTCGGCAGCCGCGCCGTGCCGTTCCACCTCGCCACTCGGGAGTTCCTCTCCGACGTGGACCGGGTCGTGCGTCCCGCTGGGATCTACGTGGCCAACATCATCGACGGCTCACGCCAGGACTTCCTGCGTGCCGAGACCGCCACCATCGCCGAGGTCTTCGAGTACGTGGCGCTCGTCCGGGGGCCGGGCATCGTCGAGGGCCGCAACGGCAACTCCGTGGTGGTCGCGAGCCAGTCACCGTTGGATCTGGAGTCACTGTCGGTTCGCCTCTCGGCCGACGTGGACCCGAGCGGACCGCAGGACGTGGTCGGCGACCTGCTCATCGGCGCCGACCTCGATGCCTATCTCGACGGTGCCACGATCCTGACGGACGACTTCGCTCCCGTCGACCAACTCATCGCCTCCTCCACCTGACATCGGTCCGAACGTCGGTCCCGGGCCCGGCCGTCTCCGAGACTGTCCGAACGCATGTCACGCTGGGGTGCTTCCATCGCATCGGGGTGTTTCCGTCAGGGTTTCACGGACGCAAACACCCCGACGGAACGCAAACACCGCGACGGAACGCAAACAGCCTCACGGGAACACGAACACTCGACGCATCCACGGTGACCGGATGGGTCGCAACGACACTGTGGCGCGAGTCACCGGTGTACCCGGAGAACGCGAGTCGGGCGCGTGTTGGAAGGGTCGATCGCGTTCCCTAGCATTGCATGGCCGTCGTGAGGAGAAATCCTGCGTCGGTGACATACCGCAATTGACGTCCGACCAGGCCGCCCGCATCGATCGGGACTGGAACCAGCCGGCACAACAGAGTCTTCAAGCTCCGTATGCACGTCGTCATCTTTCGTGCTGCGGAGCTTTTACGTGGAGAACGCCCGGCATCCCGGTCGTTTGGACAACGAGATCGAAGAAGAGAGCACGCCTCATGGCACAACAAGCGATCGTCGGCGAGAAGGTCGGCATGACACAGACGTGGATCGACGACAAAGTCGTTCCCGTCACCGTCGTCAAGGTCGAACCGATGCGTATCGTTCAGATCAAGACGACCGAGAAGGACGGCTACACCGCCATCCAGGTCACGTACGGCAGCAAAGAGGTCAAGAAGCTGAACCAGCCCGAGGCCGGTCACTTCGCCAAGGCGGGCGTCGCCCCCGGCAAGCGCCTCGTCGAGCTGCGCCTCGACTCGGTCGACGGCCTCGAAGTCGGCCAGGAGATCGGCGTCGACTCGATCGAGTCCGGGTCGCGGGTCGACGTCACCGGGACCAGCCGAGGCAAGGGCTTCGCCGGTGTCATGAAGCGTCACAACTTCAAGGGCGCACCTGCGTCACACGGCGCCCACAAGAACCACCGCAAGCCCGGTGCCATCGGACAGTGCGCCTTCCCGGCACGCGTGTTCAAGGGCATGAAGATGGCCGGCCACATGGGCCACGAGCAGGTCACCACTCAGAACCTGACCGTCGTCGCCTCTGATTCCGAGCGCAACATCCTCCTCATCAAGGGCGCCGTTCCCGGCCCCGCCGGCGGAGTCGTCACCGTGCGCAACGCCGTCAAGCTCGTAGGGAAGGGAGCCTGACCATGGCCGAACTGACACTGAAGAACGCTGCCGGCAAGGACGCCGGCACGATCGAACTCGACGCCGACGTGTTCGGTCTCGAGCCCAATGTGCCGGTCATGCACCAGGTGGTCACGGCGCAACTCGCCGCCCGCCGGTCGGGCACGCAGAGCACCAAGACCCGCGCCGAAGTCCGCGGTGGCGGCAAGAAGCCGTGGGCCCAGAAGGGCACCGGCAACGCCCGTCAGGGCTCGATCCGTGCGCCACACTTCACCGGTGGTGGCGTCGCTCTCGGCCCCAAGCCCCGCAAGTACGACCAGAAGACCCCGAAGAAGATGGTCAAGCTGGCCACTCGCTCGGCGCTGTCGGACCGTGCGTCCGAAGGAAAGGTCGTCGTCGTCGACTCGTGGAGCTTCGACACGCCCAAGACCAAGTCGGCCAAGCAGGCGCTCGAGTCGCTCGACGTCGGTGGCAACGTGCTCGTCGTGCTCAGCCAGGACGACACGAACGCCCGACTCAGCTTCCGCAACCTGCCCCGCGTACAGGTGATCGCGTCGGGCGACCTCAATGCCTACGACATCCTCTGCAGCGACTGGGTCGTGTTCACCAAGTCGTCACTGCCGACCGCCACGAATGCAGCGGTCGCAGGGGAAGTCGCCGAGCCGGCGCCTGCGAAGAAGACACCCGCCGAGAAGGCACCCGCCGAGAAGACACCGGCCGCCAAAGCCGACGCCGACGACGCAGCACCCGCTGCCGAGACCGAAGGAGAGGACGCCTGATGAAGGACCCTCGCGACATCATCATCGCGCCGATCGTCTCGGAGAAGAGCTACGCGCTCATCGAGTCCGGTGTCTACACATTCCAGGTGCACACCTCGGCGAGCAAGCCCGAGATCCGTGACGCAGTGGAGTCGATCTGGGGCGTGGAAGTCTCCAAGGTCAACACGCTGAACAAGCCTGGCAAGAAGAAGCGCACCCGCGGCACGAACCGTGTCGGCTCCAAGCCGGCCACGAAGCGCGCCATCGTCACCCTGGCAGCGGGCGAAATCCCGCTGTTCGAGAACTGAGCAAGGAGGACTGACCATGGCCATTCGTTCACGCAAGCCCACCAGCCCCGGCCGTCGCTTCCAGACCAGCCACGACTTCAGCGAGGTCACCAAGACCACGCCGGAGAAGTCGCTGCTCGTCAAGAAGTCGAAGACCGGCGGTCGCAACGCTCACGGTCGCAAGACCAGCCGTCACCGCGGTGGTGGCCACAAGCAGCAGTACCGCATCATCGACTTCAAGCGCACGAAGGACAACATCGTCGCCAAGGTCGCCGCCATCGAGTACGACCCGAACCGCACCTGTCGCATCGCGCTGCTGCACTACCTCGACGGTGAGAAGGCGTACATCCTCGCTCCGAAGAACCTGAACGTGGGCGACCGCATCACGTCGGGTCAGGGCTCGGACATCAAGCCCGGCTGTGCGATGCCGTTGCGCTACATCCCGGTCGGCACCACGGTCCACAATGTCGAACTGCGTCCGGGTGGCGGCGGCAAGATCGGTCGCTCGGCCGGAATGTCGGTGCGTCTGATCGCCAAGGAGGGCGACTACGCCACACTTCGTATGCCCTCGACGGAAATGCGCCGTGTGCTGATCGACTGTCGTGCGACGGTCGGCGAAGTCGGCAACTCCGAGCACGAGCTCGTGAAGATCGGCAAGGCAGGCCGCAATCGCTGGAAGGGCAAGCGCCCCCAGACCCGTGGTGTCGCGATGAACCCGGTGGACCACCCCCTCGGTGGTGGCGAAGGCCGCACCTCCGGTGGCCGCCCGGCAGTGTCTCCGTGGGGCAAGCCCGAGAGTCGCACTCGCAACAAGAAGAAGGGCTCCCAGAAGCTCATCATCCGTCGTCGTCGTACCGGCAAGGGTGGGCGTCGCTAGTCGGCCGCCCGGAAGGTAAAGGAAAACACTCATGGCACGCAGCCTCAAGAAGGGCCCGTTCGTCGACGAGCATCTGCTCAAGAAGATCGACGCCCAGAACGCCGCCGGCGAGCGCAAGGTCATCAAGACCTGGTCGCGTCGCAGCACCATCATCCCCGACATGGTCGGCCACACGCTCGCCGTCCACGACGGTCGCAAGCACGTCCCGGTGTACGTCACCGAGTCGATGGTCGGCCACAAGCTGGGCGAGTTCAGCCCGAGCCGCACCTTCAAGTTCCATGCCGGCATGGAGCGCGGAGCGAAGCGATGACCGGCCCCAAGCTCAACGAGAAGTCATTCGTCGCCGGCGAACGCTCCGGCACCAAGGCGCAGGCCAAGTACGTCCGCTCGTCGGCGTCCAAGGCTCGTGTGGTGCTCGACCTGATCCGTGGTGTCGACGTCGTGTCGGCTGACGAGATCCTGCAGTTCACGGACCGCCACATCGCTCACGACATCCGCAAGGTGCTCGCCTCTGCGGTGGCCAACGCGACGAACAACGACGATCAGGACGCCGGCGAACTCTTCGTCATCGCGTGCTTCGCCGACGAGGGCCCGACGCTCCGCCGGTTCCGCCCCCGTGCCCGCGGCCGGGCGACACGGATCAACAAGCGCACCTGCCACATCACCGTGATCGTCGCTCGAATGACCGACGACCGCATCGAGATCGTCCAGGCCCGCCGCGACCGCCAGGGTGGCGCTGCCGCCAGCGGCCGTCCGACCACGACGAGCCGTCGTGACCGTGTGGCCCGCAGCCGCAAGGACGCCGCTGAGGATCAACCGACCGTCGACGAGGTGCAAGACGCCCACGACGACGCCGCCGAGGACGACGCAGCTGCCGAGTACGCAACCGGTGACGCTGACAGCGACGGCGAGGCCAACGCCACCGACGAGTCGCCTCACGGCGAGGGCTCGCATGCTCCGCTCGACGATGTCGCCGAGATGCCCGAGGGCTACCCGATCAAGGGCAACGCCCAGTCGATGCTCTACCACGAGCCCGACTCGCGGTACTACAAGGCCACCAAGGCCGAAGTGTGGTTCGACACCGTCGAATCCGCTGAAGCAGCCGGCTTCTCGAAGCCCGGTGCCGACAAGGAAGCGGCTGACGACGAGTCATCCGAGACAACCGACGACGTCGCCGCTGACGAGGCGGAGGAGAAGTAATGGGACAGAAGATCAATCCGTACGGTTTCCGTCTGGGAATCACCACCGAGTGGAAGTCGCGCTGGTTCAGCGAGCGTGACTACAAGCAGTACCTCACCGAGGACTGGAAGATCCGTGACCAGATCATGGAACTGCTCGAGTCCGCGGCCATCAGCCGCATCGAGATCGAACGCACCCGCGACAAGCTCCGCGTCGACGTCCACACCGCCCGCCCGGGCATCGTGATCGGTCGTCGTGGCGCCCAGGCCGACGAGTTGCGCAAGATGATCACCGACATCACCGGCAACCAGAAGATCCAGCTCAACATCGTGGAGATCAAGACGCCGGAACTCGACGCCGCGCTGATCGCCCAGGGTGTGGCCGATCAGCTGATCAACCGCATCGCCTTCCGTCGTGCCATGAAGCGTGCGGTTCAGAACGCACAGCGAGCCGGCGCACTCGGCATCAAGGTGCAGTGCTCGGGCCGCCTCGGTGGCGCCGAGATGAGCCGGACCGAGTGGTACCGCGAAGGTCGTGTGCCGCTGCACACGCTGCGTGCCGACATCGACTACGGCATGCGTGAAGCCAAGACCACCGCTGGCCGCGTCGGCGTCAAGGTCTGGTTGTACAAGGGTGACATCAGCCCGTACAAGAAGGTCAACGACGACAAGATCCAGCGCGAGGCAGCCATGGCCGTCGGCGAGACCTCGGGTCAGACCGCAGCTGCGGGCCCCCGCAAGGTCGTGTCGTCGGGCCGCCCGGGTGCACCGACCGAGGCGCCGCCGTCCGAGACCCAGCCGCTGGTGCTCGAGGCCGATCCCGAGTTGGAGAAGTTGCTGAGTGAAGAATCCGCCGTCGCAGGCGAAGCAACCACCGGCGACGACACCACCACGTCGAGCGAAGGGGAGGGCTGACCGATGTTGATGCCCCGCAAGGTCGCACACCGCAAGCACCACCGTGGTCGCACACGTGGCCTCACCAAGGGTGGCTCCGGACTCAGCTTCGGCGAGTACGGCATCCAGGCCCTGGAGCCCGGTTGGCTGACCGCCCGCCAGATCGAGGCGGCTCGTATCGCCATGACCCGCGCCATCAAGCGTGGCGGCAAGGTCTGGATCAACGTGTTCCCGGACAAGCCGGTCACGAAGAAGCCGGCGGAGACCCGCATGGGTTCCGGGAAGGGCAACCCCGAGTTCTGGGTCGCCGTCGTCAGGCCCGGTCGCACGCTCTTCGAGCTGTCGTTCCCTGACGAGGCCACGGCGAAGGTCGCTCTCAACAAGGCGATCCAGAAGCTCCCGATCAAGTGCCGCATCATCACTCGAGAGGAGATCGTGTAATGGCTTCGAAGTTGAACGACCTGGCCGAACTGTCGTTGGGCGAACTCGCCGACGAGTTGAAGGCCACCAAGCAGGAAGCGCTGAATCTGCGCTTCCGCAACGCAACCGGACAGCTCGAGAACACCGCCGAAATCGGCAAGGTGCGCAAGCAGATCGCCCGGATCAACACCCTCATGCGCAGCAAGGAAATTGCTGCGGCCGAGGCAGGACAGTGAGCATGAGCGAAGAAACCACTCCCGAAGCCGGCACCGACCGAGCCGCACGCAAGGTGCGTGAAGGCACCGTCGTGTCCAACAAGATGGACAAGACCGCCGTCATCGCCGTCGTCTCGCGTGCACCGCACCCGCGGTACAACAAGATGGTGCTGCGCACCACCAAGTTGCACGCCCACGACGAGACCAACGACGTCAACATCGGCGACAAGGTGCGGGTCATGGAGACCCGCCCGATGTCGAAGACCAAGCGCTGGCGCATCACCGATGTGCTCGAGCGGGCCAAGTAAGGACCGACGATGATCCAACAAGAATCCCGTCTGCGGGTTGCAGACAACAGCGGAGCCAAAGAAGTGCTCTGCATCAAGGTGCTCGGCGGCACGCGTCGCCGGTACGCCTCGATCGGTGACGTCTTCGTCGCCACCGTCAAGGATGCGATGCCGGGCGCCGGCGTCAAGAAGGGCGAAGTCGTGAAGTGCGTCGTCGTGCGCACGAAGAAGGAGAAGCGTCGTCCCGACGGCAGCTACATCCGCTTCGACGAGAACGCAGCCGTCCTCATCAAGGACGACATGACACCTCGTGGCACCCGCATCTTCGGCCCGGTGGGCCGCGAACTTCGTGACCGCAAGTTCATGCGCATCGTGTCACTCGCACCGGAGGTGCTGTGATGTCTGCTCGCAGAGAATACGTGGCCAAGAAGGTACCGATGAAGCTCCGCAAGGGCGACACGGTCGAGGTCATCACGGGCAAGGACAAGGGCACGCAGGGCGAGATCGAGCACGTCTACCCCAAGACGGGCAAGATCATCGTCAACGGCGTGAACACGGCATCCAAGCACTCCAAGCCGAGCCGTGCCAACGAGCAGGGCGGCATCATCGACAAGGACATGCCCTTCGACGCCAGCAACGTGATGCTGGTCCACAAGGGCAAGAAGGTGCGACTTGGCTACAAGCTCAAGGACGACGGCACCAAGGTGCGCATCGCTCGTCCGAGCGGAGAGGAAATCTGATGGCCGACACTCTGGACATTCCCCGTCTGAAGATCAAGTACAACGAGGAGATCTCGGCGAAACTGAAGGACGAGCTCGGCATCGAGAACGTCATGCAGATCCCGAAGCTCGAGAAGATCGTCATCAACATGGGCATGGGCCGCGCTGCTGCGCAACCGTCGCTCATGGACGCAGCGCTCGACGACCTCACGGTGATCACCGGTCAGAAGCCGATCGTCACCAAGGCATCGAAGTCGATCGCGAACTTCAAGTTGCGCGAAGGCCAGGCCATCGGCGCCAAGGTCACTCTTCGCGGTGACCGGATGTGGGAGTTCCTCGATCGCCTGATCGCTGTCGCCATCCCCCGTATCCGCGACTTCCGCGGACTTCCCGCACACAGCTGGGACGGTCAGGGCAACTACACCTTCGGGCTCAACGAACAATCGATGTTCGCCGAGATCAACCCCGACAAGGTCGACCATCCTCGTGGCATGGACATCACCATCGTCACGACGGCGACCGACAACGAGGGCGGCTACGCGCTGCTCGACGCCTTCGGCTTCCCCTTCAAGAAGGGCGAGGATGCAGCGAACGCACCTCGTAAGAAGCGCAGCAAGCGTCCCCAGTACGGCAAGAAGAGCAAGTGAACGGCCTGAGAAGAGACTGACATGGCAAAGAAAGCACTCATCAACAAGGCCAACAAGAAGCCGAAGTTCAAGGTTCGCGCGTACACGCGCTGCCGACGCTGCGGCCGTCCCCGTTCCGTCTACCGCAAGTTCGGCCTGTGCCGGATCTGCCTGCGTGACCTCGCTCACGCCGGCGAGATCCCCGGTCTGACGAAGAGCTCCTGGTGAGCCGGAAAGGAATCGAAGAATCATGCTGACCGATCCCATCGCCGACATGCTCACGCGTGTCCGCAACGCCAACACCGCCATGCACGACGAGGTGCGGATGCCCTCCTCGAAGCAGAAGGTGGCACTCGCCAAGGTTCTCCAAGCCGAGGGCTACATCACGAGCTTCGACACCGCTGCGGCCGACAAGGGCCCCGGCGAAGTGCTGACCATCCAGATGAAGTACTCCGAGGATCGTGATCGCACGATCAGCGGAATCCGCCGCATCTCGACGCCAGGCCTGCGGGTGTACCGCCAGGCCAGCTCGATCCCCCGTGTTCTCGGTGGGCTCGGCGTCGCCGTCCTGTCCACCTCGAACGGCCTGATGACCGACCGCGAAGCGCGCAAGCGCAAAGTGGGCGGCGAGGTCCTCTGCTACGTCTGGTGACGAGCAGGATTCGTAGAGAGTAGGAACGTATGTCCCGAATCGGAAAAGCACCCATCACGGTCCCGGCCGGCGTGGAGATCAAGCTCACACCGGGTCACATCTCGGTCAAGGGCCCCAAGGGCTCCCTCGAGCGTGTGATCCCGGGCAATGTCGGCATCACCATCGAACAGGATGGCGACACCCTCACGGTGGTGCGTCCCAACGACGAGAACAAGACCAAGGCCCTGCACGGTCTCACGCGCAGCCTGGTCAACAACATGGTCATCGGCGTGACCGAGGGTTTCAGGAAGACCCTCGAGATCCACGGCGTCGGTTACCGCGCCGAGCAGCAGGCTCCCAACAAGCTCCGCATGAACCTCGGTTACAGCCACACCATCGACGTGAACGCCCCTGAGGGCATCGTGTTCGAAGTCCCCGCACAGACCTCGGTCATCGTGACCGGCATCGACAACGAGATCGTCGGTCAGGTCGCCGCCAACATCCGCAGCCTCCGCAAGCCCGAGCCGTACAAGGGCAAGGGCGTCCGCTACGCCGGCGAACGCATCATCCGCAAAGCCGGCAAGGCAGGAAAGAAGTAGTCATGTCGAAAGTCGCAGCAAAGCGCCGCACCGGGCGGATCCGACGTCACCGTCGTGTCCGCAAGAAGATCCACGGAACCGCGGCGCGGCCCCGGTTGGCCGTGTTCCGGTCCAACAAGCACCTGTCCGTCCAGGTGATCGACGACGACCTGGGTGTCACCCTGGCCGCCGCGTCGACCACCGAGGCCGACATGCGTGCTGCCGGGTCGACCGCTTCGGTCGATGCCGCATCGAAGATCGGTCAACTCGTCGCCGAGCGCGCCAAGGCCGCCGGTATCGACACCGTGGTGTTCGACCGCGGTGGATTCGCCTACCACGGTCGCATCGCGGCTGTGGCGTCTGCTGCACGTGACGCAGGACTGGAGTTCTGATGGGTTTCGGAGGAAACAACCGAGGAGACAGCCGCGGCGGTCGAGATGGAGGGCGCGAGCGCGCTCCCGATCCCGACGGCCTGCGTGAGTCGAGGGTCATCACGATCAACCGTGTGGCCAAGGTCGTCAAGGGTGGTCGTCGCTTCAGCTTCACCGCCCTCGTCGTGATCGGGGACGGCAACGGTCGCGTCGGACTCGGCTACGGAAAGGCGAAGGAAGTTCCCTTGGCGATTCAGAAGGGCACCGAGGAGGCGCGTCGCAGCCTGTTCACCGTGCCGATGGCCGGTGGCACCGTCATCCACGAAGTCCTCGGCCGCACCGGTGGTGGACGCGTGATGATCAAGCCGGCCTCGGCCGGTACCGGTGTGATCGCCGGTGGCGCCGCTCGGATCATCCTCGAAGAAGCCGGCGTCCACGACGTGCTGTGCAAGAGCCTCGGCTCGGCCAACCACATCAACGTGGCACGTGCCACGGTCGACGGCCTCAAGCAACTGCAGCGCCCCGACGAAGTGGCCGCACGACGTGGCCTCCACATGGACGAGTTCGTCCCCAAGGGACTGCTCGACGCGTACAACGAGTCGAACAAGAAGCCGGGCGCCCGTGACGAGAAGGCAACCGAGGGTGCAACCACCGACGCTGCTGCCGAGTCCGACAAGGCACCTGCAGAAACTGGAGCCAAGTGATGGCCGAGATCACCGTGACCCAGGTCCGTTCGTCGATCGGCACCAAGCCCAAGCACCGCGGAACACTGCGGGCACTCGGGCTCGGCCGCATCGGCAAGACCAACACACTTCCCGATCGTCCTGAGATCCGCGGCATGATCGCCCGGGTTCCCCACCTGATCGAGGTCGGCGAGAACATCGACGGCCCGCAGGGCAGCAGCAAGGCCAACGAGTCGGGTGAGTCCGTCGGCGACGCCGTCGAGGCGATCGTCGAGACCGTGGCCGACGAAAAGGCCGCTGACGCCGAAGCAGAGGAGAGCTGAACATGAAGGTCCATGACCTCAAGCCCGCAGCGGGTTCCACCAAGAGCCGCAAGCGCGTCGGTCGCGGCACCGGCGGCAAGGGCGGCAAGACCGCCGGCCGTGGTTCCAAGGGCCAGCGGGCCCGCAACACCGTGCACCGCTCGTTCGAAGGTGGCCAGACGCCGCTGTTGCGCCGTCTCCCGAAGCTGAAGGGGTTCAACAACCCGTTCCGCGTGGAGTACCAGGCCGTCAACTTGCACACCCTCGGCGAACTCGCCGAGAAGATCGGATCGTCGGACATCACGCCCGACGTGCTCGTCGCCAACGGCGTCGTTCGCAAGGGAGCGTTCGTGAAGATCCTCGCCCGTGGTGAGATCACCACGAAGCTGAACGTCAGCGCACACGGTGCGTCGGCAGCCGCCAAGGAGGCCATCGAGGCCGCCGGCGGTTCGATCACCATGATCACCCTGCCGTTCAAGGAAGAGGGCAAGGCCGGACGTCCGGCTTCCTCCGGCAACCAATTCATGAACCGCTGAGGACGCACAGGAACGTCGCTCGCTGCGTTGCGTGAACTCGTCGTGTACGACCCAGTACACGTCCTCGTCACGTGCCTTGCGAGCAGCGCCCCTGAGCGCCCTCAGCAGGCTGAACATGGAGGCAACTCGGCTCGTGGCGCCTTGCACTCGAACGAATCGATCCCGAATCAGTGAACTGATTTCGTCTGGTGGCCCGCACGCTTCGTGCGGGCCACCGATCGTTTTCGGGCTCGATCACCGTCGTCGGCGACCATCGCTGGCTCGGCGTGAGCATCGCCACGCTCGGGGGCGGGGTACGGTTCACGTCGAAGTCATCTCGCACGGAGCGCGTCGTGGCGCCCGCTGTCGCCGTCGACGCACGTCATCGACCGTCGGGGACCGTCTCCGCGCCGCCGATGTGCTGATCGATGGGAACGTCACGCGCAGAAGACCTCGGCCTCTGCGACGTGTCGCACGACGTCCACGGATCGGGGTGGGTTCGGTGGATCACCGGGAGAGTCGTTCGGGATCGCGGGGGACTCGCTGATATCCTCGCCGCTGGCTTGCGCGCCGTTGTGCGCATGGCCCCTCTCGCCTCTCAAGTCAAGGATCCCGGTACTCGGTGCTCTCGAATCTGTTGAACGTCTTCAAGATCAGCGACCTGCGCAACAAGTTGTTGTTCGTGGTCGCCATGGTCGCCGTGTACCGACTGGGTGTCGCCATTCGCGTTCCCGGCGTCGACCCCATCGCCATCGAGCAACTCCGAGCGTCGGCCGACGAACAGGGTGCCCTCGGCTTCCTCAACCTGTTCTCCGGAGGCGCGTTCGAGTCGTTCTCGATCTTCGCCCTCGGGATCATGCCGTACATCACGGCGTCGATCATCATGCAGGTGCTCGGAGTCGTGATCCCCAAGCTGGAGGAACTCCAGCAGGAGGGCGCGGTCGGCCAGCGCAAGATCACGCAGTACACCCGCTACGTCACCATCGGCCTCGCCACGCTGCAGGCCACGGGCCTCGTGTTCATCTTCGGTACGGGTCAGGGTCAGGCGTTCTTCACCGCCGGCCCGCCGACCAACGTGCCGCTGCTCACCGGCGGCATCTGGCCGCGCGGCTACCTGATCATCCCCACGCTCGTCGCGGGCACCGCGATCCTGATGTGGCTGGGTGAGCTGATCTCGCAGCGCGGCATCGGCAACGGCATGTCGATGGTGATCTTCGCGTCCGTCGTGGCGTCGCTTCCGGGCGGCTTCCTCGGCATCCTCCAGTTGAACAAGGTGTTCTGGTTCGTGGCGATGGTGATCCTCACCGTCGGCATCGTGATCGCTGTCGTGTTCGTCGAACTCGGCCAACGAAGGATTCCCGTCCAATTCGCGAAGCGCGTGGTCGGACGCCGGATGATGGGTGGCCAGAACACGTACATCCCGTTGAAGGTCAACCAGGCCGGCGTCATCCCGATCATCTTCGCGAGCTCGATCCTGCTGCTCCCCGTGATCTTCTCGAACGTGCTCGGCGGTTCCGACCCCGACAGTTGGCGGGGCAAGATCCAGACCTGGATCAGCGACTACATCGTCAACCCGCAGAACCTGATCTACGTGTCCATTCTCGCCATCATGATCATCGCCTTCGCCTACTTCTACAACTCGATCGCGTTCGACCCGATCCGTCAGGCCGATCAGCTCCGCAAGCAGGGTGGCTTCATCCCCGGTATCCGTCCCGGTCCGCAGACCGAGAAGTACCTCGGCAAGGCGGTCAACCGGATCACGTTGCCCGGTGCCGTCTTCGTGGCGATCATCGCGATCCTCCCGTACCTCCTGCTCATCGCTGCGAACGTCAACTCGTTCGGCTTCGCCGGCACCAGCGTGCTCATCTCGGTCGGCGTGGCGCTCGAACTGATGCGCCAGATCGACAGTCAGCTCACGCTGCGCAACTACGAAGGCTTCCTCAAGTAGGTCGCACGAGTTGGTCGAGACCTCATGATCCCGGGCGCCCGCCTCATCATCCTCGGGCGACAAGGTGCAGGCAAGGGCACGCAGTGTGTGCGCCTCAGTCGTCACTTCGTCGTACCGCACATCTCCACCGGAGACATGCTGCGCGCTGCTGTGCGTGAAAAGACCGAACTCGGGCTGATGGCCAAGGAGGTCATGGATGCCGGCGGTCTCGTGTCCGACGACATCATGATCGGCATCGTCCGCGACCGTCTCTCGGCTCCGGACGCCGACACGCGCGGCTACATCCTCGACGGATTCCCGCGCACGCTCGACCAGGCCGTCGCCCTCGATGCGATCTGCGACGAACTCGGCAAACCGATCGACGTGGTCCTCGACCTGAACGTGCCGCGTGAGATCGTGCTGGAGCGGATCTCGGCCCGCCGAGTCTGTCGCGACTGCGGCACCAACTACACCGCCTCCGGCAACGAGCGCAGTCCGTGGATCTGCGACGTGTGCGGCGGTGACGTGATGCAGCGCGACGATGACACGCCCGAATCCGTGAACCGTCGCCTCGACCTGTACGAGGAGCAGACGTTCCCGCTCATCCAGCACTACGGCGACCAGAACAGGCTGTCGGTCGTCAACGGCGTCGGTCAACCCGACGCAGTGTTCGACCGACTGGTGAAGGCCGTCGAACACAGCCGGCGGTGACCACGCAATGAGCCACTCCGATCACCGTGACGATCCGGTCTCGTACGGATCGCTCCCGGCGGAGGTGCCATCGTCCGCCACGCTCGTCTTCGACGGGTATTGAGGCTTCTGCACGAGGTCGGCCAGTTGGCTCGACCGCCTCGATCGGCACAGCCGGGTGGACATCGTGGCGTCTCAGGCTCAGGGGGTCCGTGAACGGACGGGCCTGACGGCGTCGCAGGCGGGTCGAGCGGCGTGGACCGTGAGCGACGACGTCCGCGTCGCCGGGCCCCGAGCGGTCGGGTTGTTCCTGGCGGTTGCCTGGAACAGTCGGGTGCCGTTGCTGGTGTGGCGGATGCCGGGCCTGCCGTGGCTGCTGGACCGGGTCTACGAGAGCATCGCCCGCAACCGCCACCGTCTGCCGGGCCAGACGCCCTGGTGCATCGAACATCCCGATGCGTGCGAACCGCCCCCACCGGCTTGATCAGGTCATTCATTCGGTGTCAGACACCGTCTGGTTGTCAAACGGTGTCTGACACCGAATGACAGAATCGGGGGCCGCAGGTGCTCCGCTGCGGGCTGTGGATGTGTCGTCCGTCATACTTCGACGGTGGGGACCTCGGAGGCAGCAGCACCGCGACGGCGCGGTCGGCCACCGGCGACCGACTCGGCAGCCACCAGGACAGCGATCCTGGACGGAGCGAGGTTGCTCTTCGGCGAGCGTGGGTACGGAGCTGCCACGAACAAGGATCTCGCTGCGGCGGCCGGGGTGACGACGGGGGCGCTGTACCACTACGTCGAGTCCAAGCTGGATCTCTACGTGGTCGTCCACACCGACATGCAGCGCCGCATCTATCAGCGCTTCCAGCGTGCCGAGGCTTCGGAGCGCACCTTCCTCGGCAAGCTGTCCGCAGTCCTCGATGCCGCACAGCAGATCAACATCGAGGACCCGTCGCTCGCCAAGTTCGTCGGCGTCGTGCGAGCTGATGTCCGCAGGTACCCGGAAGTGGCCGAACGGTTGGCCGCCGAGGACGCCGCACGGGAGGGGTTCTTCCTCGATCTGGTCGAGGTCGGGGTGTCGACCGGCGAGGTCCGACCCGTGGACGTGCCCGCTGTGCGTGAATTCGTGAGGGTGATCCTCGTGGGGCTCATCGAAGGCACGTCCGATGCGCCGGACCGACAGCGGCGAGCGATCGACAGCATCATGGGGGTGCTGCGCGGCGATCTGGTGACCCCGGTCGACGGGTGACAGCGGTCCCAGACGCCCGGACGCTTTCCCACTACCACATGTGACGCGCGCTCTCGTGCATTCGCGCGTGGAACCCGTGACGGCCACCGTTAACATGGTCAGCCGGTCTGGCGACAGATCGAGAACACGCATGCCGTCGGCCGTATCCAGCTGAGCACCAAGCCGACGACATGGAAACCGTACCCCACCAGGTA
Source organism: Acidimicrobiales bacterium (assembly GCA_038259945.1). Taxonomy (GTDB): domain Bacteria; phylum Actinomycetota; class Acidimicrobiia; order Acidimicrobiales; family Ilumatobacteraceae; genus Ilumatobacter_A. The sequence goes on along the minus strand of JBBSOH010000006.1, from coordinate 11,226 downwards.
CGGAGCACGAACAACCAAATGGTGTGAAGCACAGATCGGTGAAGGAGCAGTCCCCTGCCAAAGCCAAAGGAAGATGCGATCGTCCTCGAGGGCAAGATCCTCGAGTCGCTGCCGAATGCCATGTTCAAGGTCGAACTCGACAACGGACACCAGGTGCTCGCGCACATCTCCGGAAAGATGAGGATGCACTACATCCGCATCCTCCCTGGCGACAAGGTCCAAGTGGAACTGACCCCGTACGACCTCACCCGAGGCCGTATCACCTACCGGTACAAGTAGAGAGAACCCATGAAAGTACGACCAAGCGTCAAGCCGATGTGCGACAACTGCAAGGTGATCCGTCGTCACCGCCGCATCATGGTGATCTGCACCAACCCCCGACACAAGCAGCGCCAGGGATGAAGCCCATGACTGCAGCAAGGATGACAGGTAACCACTGATGGCACGTATCGCCGGTGTCGACATCCCCCGCGAAAAGCGGTTGGAGATCTCGCTCACCTACATCTTCGGCATCGGACTCACGACCTCGCAGAAAATCTGCACGTCGCTCGAGCTCGACCCGAACACCAAGGTCTCGAACCTGACCGAGGACGAGATCAACAAGATCCGTTCCTACATCGACGACAATCTCACCATCGAAGGTGACCTGCGTCGAAACGTCCAGGGCGACATCAAGCGCAAGATCGAGATCGGCTGCCTCCAGGGCGTCCGGCACCGCAAGGGCCTGCCGGTCCGCGGTCAGCGCACGCACACCAACGCTCGTACTCGCAAGGGCCCCAAGCGCACCGTGGCCAACAAGAAGAAGGCGGTTCGCAAGTAATGGCGAAGCCAGCACAAACCCGTCGGCCGCGCAAGCGTGACCGCAAGAACGTCACGACCGGTGTCATCCACATCAAGTCCTCGTTCAACAACACGATCGTCTCGATCACCGATCCGCAGGGCAACGTCATCGCCTGGGCGTCGTCCGGTGTCGCCGGCTACAAGGGCAGCCGCAAGAGCACGCCCTTCGCCGCTCAACTCGCCGCCGAGAAGGCAGCGCGTGCCGCACAGGAGCACGGTTTGCGCCGCGCTGAAGTGCAGGTCAAGGGTCCCGGTTCCGGCCGTGACGCCGCTGTGCGCAGCATCCAGAGCACCGGCATCGAGGTCATCTCGATCAAGGACGTCACCCCCGTGCCCCACAACGGTTGTCGCCCGCCCAAGCGTCGCCGCGGCTGAGCCCAGAAGCTCAGAGAAGTTAGGAAGCAGTAGAGAATCATGGCTCGTTACACCGGACCCAAGGTGCGCATCTCGCGTCGCCTGGCCACCAACATCTTCGAGAACGAGAAGGGTCGCAAGGCGCTCGAGCGCCGCCCCTTCCCGCCGGGCGTACACGGTCGCACCCGTCGCCGCAACGCCGGCTCGGAATACCTCGCCCAGCTGCAGGAGAAGCAGAAGGCGAAGTACATCTACGGCGTGCTCGAACGCCAGTTCAAGAAGACCTACAACGAAGCGGTCCGTCTCGACGGACCGTCAGGTGAGAACCTGTTGCGTCTGCTCGCACAGCGTCTCGACAACGTCGCCTACCGTGCCGGTTGGGCGTCGACCCGGCCGCAGGCCCGTCAGTTCGTGAACCACGGCCTGATCAGTGTCAACGGCAAACGCCTCGACATCGCGAGCTACACGGTTCGCAAGGGCGACGTCGTCTCGCTGTCGCCCAAGGCCGCCAAGATGATCGTGATCCAGCACAACATCGACACGCTCGACCGCTCCCTCGTGGGTTGGCTCGAGCAGGGCGATGGTGGCAAGGAAGTCACGGTCCGCAGCCTTCCGCAGCGCGACCACATCGACATCCCGGTGCGCGAATCGCTCATCGTCGAGCTCTACTCCAAGTAGATCTCCACGTTGCTCTCGTCGGCGGCTCCGGTCGCTGCGCACTCGAACCCCGTCTCTCGACATCTGTTTCTCGAACACCCCGGAAAGGTCCTGGCACCAAATGCTCGTCATGCAGCGCCCCACCATCGAAGCTCTCGGTGAGGAGTCCGACAACCGCCAGAAGTTCGCGGTCGGCCCGCTCGAGCCCGGCTTCGGCCACACGCTCGGCAACTCGCTTCGCCGCACACTCCTGTCGTCGATCCCCGGCGCGGCCATCACGACCGTGCGTTTCGACGAGTCGCTCCACGAGTTCGACACGATCACCGGTGTCACCGAGGACGTCACGGACATCATCTTGAACCTGAAGGACATCGTCGTCACCTCCGTGTCGAGTGAAGCCGTCACCCTGCGCCTCGACGTGCGCGGAGCTGCGGACGTGACCGCAGCGGACATCGAGTGCCCGTCCGACGTGGAAGTTCTCAACGGCGGACTCCACCTCGCCACGCTCAACGCCAAGGGGCGCCTGGCCATCGACCTCACCGTCGAGCAGGGTCGGGGCTACCTGTCGAGCAAGCGTGAGGACGACAACCGCACGATCGGGATGATCCCGATCGACGCGATCTTCAGCCCGATCCGTCGGGTGTCCTTCGACGTCGAGCCGACCCGTGTCGAGCAGGCCACCAACTACGACCGCCTCGTGATCGAGGTCGAGACCGACGGATCGATCACCCCGGCCGAGGCACTCGCTTCCGCCGGTGCGACGCTGCAGGCGTTGAGCGAACTGGTCGCCACGATGTCCGACGAGCCCCAGGGTCTCGAACTCGGCGAGATCGTCGACGTCGCCGTCAGCTCGCCTGACCTCGACCTCCCGATCGAGGATCTCGATCTCTCGGAGCGTCCGAACAACTGTCTCAAGCGGGCTCAGGTCAACACGGTGGGCGAACTGCTCACCAAGACCGAGGACGACCTGCTCAACATCACCAACTTCGGCCAGAAGAGCCTCGACGAAGTGAAGGCCAAGCTCGACGAGCGTGGCCTGACGCTGCGCGGCTGATCCGCCCGCACGGACAAGAAGGAAACATCTCATGCCCACACCCCGCCGCTCACGCCGCTTCGGCTCCTCGTCGTCGCACCAGAAGCTGATGATGGCCAACCTCTCGGCGTCGCTGTTCGCCGCCGAAGGCATCTCGACCTCCGAGGCCAAGGCGAAGCACCTCCGCCCGATCGTGGAGAAGCTGATCACCAAGGCCAAGAAGGCTCAGGAGGAAGGCCCGATGCAGGTCCACCGCATCCGCCAGATCCAGAGCCAGCTCGGTGATCGCGAGATGACCTACAAGCTCGTCCACGACATCGCTCCTCGCTACATGGAGCGCAACGGTGGCTACACGCGCATCCTCAAGCTCGGCACCCGCCACGGCGACAACGCCGAGATGGCACGTATCGAACTCGTCTGAAAAACCACACGATCGCATGGCGGCGCCACTCGACATCGTGTCGGTCCGCCATGAACGATCACGTCCTCACGTTCGCGTGAGGTTCCTGCGGCCACGAGCCGTGAGAACCTCACGCGTTCGTTCGTTTTCGCCTCGATGAGCGAGGTCGGCGGGCCACCGACGGATGATGCCGCCATTCCTTTCAACGGCGCGGTCGGGGTCGACACCCCCGGTGCTGAGGAGCCGGCGGCTCGACGGCGCAACGTGTCGATGGTCGTGGCCTACGACGGGACCGACTTCCACGGATTCGCGGAGTCGACTGACGTCGCGACCGTGATGGGAATGCTGCGGGCGACGCTCGAGCAGATCCTTCAGGTCGACCTCGACCTCACAGCTGCGGGTCGCACCGACGCGGGTGTCCACGGCTGGGGACAGGTCGTCACCGGGCGCCTGCCTGCAACCGTCGACCTCGACCGGCTGCAGCAGTCGGTGAATCGGATGTGCGCTCCTGACATCGCGATCCGCTCGGTCGACTGGGCAGCTGACGACTTCGATGCGCGATTCAGCGCCACGTCGCGGGCCTATCGATATGACGTGTGGAACCATCCTCACCCGAACCCGCTCGTCGCACGCACGTCGTGGCACGTCCCGCACGGGTTGGACCTCGAATCGATGAACGAGGCGGCTGCGCACCTCCTCGGGCAGCACGACTTCGCGAGCTTCTGTCGACGCCCGAAGACCCGCGAGGGATACCCGGAGAAATCGCTGGTGCGGATCCTCCAGCGAGCTGAATGGCATCGGGTCGGGTCGACGGTCGACCCCGCCCGCGAGGCGGGGGCCGGACCGGACGGCCATGACCACCGGAACGCAACGGCACTGTCGGGAATTCTCCGGTTCGAGATCGCGGCGACGAGCTTCTGCCACCAGATGGTGCGCAGCATCGTCGGCACCCTGGTCGATGTCGGACGTGGTCGTCGGGGTCCGGAATCGATCCCCGGCACCCTGGCGGCACGGGATCGAGCGTCGGCCGGTCCGGTCGCTCCGCCGACGGGTCTCGTCCTGTGGCACGTCGGCTACGACGGCGATCGGTGGGACGCCGGGCGACTGCCCGTCGGGTCGGCTCAGGCGTTGGCGTCGGTGGACGCGAGGTCGATGCGCGGGAGGAGCGCCATCACCTCGTCGGGCGGCACCGCAGGCGAGTAGAGCCAGCCCTGGAACGCGGTGCAGCCCAGAGCGACGAGGCGGTCTCGCTGGTACGGCTGTTCCACTCCCTCCGCGACACAACCGAGTTGGAGGCTCTCGCTGAGACCGATGATGGCCGTCGTGAGGTTCGTCGCCGCAGGGTCGACGTCGATTCCGGCGATGAACCTGCGGTCGATCTTGACGCCGTCGACGGGAAGTTCGAGCAGGTGCGAGAGGCTGGAGTAGCCGGTGCCGAAGTCGTCGATCGACACGTGTGTGCCCGCTCGACGGAGTTCCTGCATGTTGTCGAGCGACGTGACTCCAGGAGCGAGCAGATCGGTCTCGGTCAACTCGACGACGATCTGCTCCGGGCGTGCACGGTGGAACGAGCACCGTTCCAGGAAGTGGGCGGCGAACGCCGCTCGCGAGATCACCTTCGGGTCGACGTTCACGTGGACCTCCACGTCGCCGTGGCCGGCGTCGGTGAGCCGGGACGCGAAGGCGAGTGCCATGTCGAGCACCTGCTCGTCGACTGCTTCGGCGAGCCCGGCCATCTGAGCGATCGGGAGGATCTCGTTCACGCCGAGGACGCCGCGGACCGGATGCACCCAGCGCACGAGTGCCTCGACCGACAGGATCCGTCCGTCGGGATCGACGATCGGTTGGAAGAACGGTTGGATCTCGCCCGATGTGAGTGCGCTGCGGAGCTGGTCGAGGTGCGCTCGGCGCTTGTTGATCGAGTCGACCGAGATCTCGCCGGACTCCGGATCGGCGTTGCGCTTGATCCGCATCAGTTCGTTGCTGGCGCTCGCCAGCACCGATTCGAGACCCTGGGGGTTCGGGTCGAAGGAGACTGCCGTGCGAACACCGACGTTGATCTCCTGACCGTCGATCTGGACCGCACGGGCGACATCACGACCGACGCGCTCGCGAAGCATCTCGATCGCCGAGTCGCTCGCCGAGCGCACGGCCAGCACGAACTCGTCGCCACCGAACCGTGCGGTCAGCAGGTCAGGCCAGCGAATCTCGTCGATCCGGCTCGCGACGGTACTGAGGACGGCGTCTCCCACGGTCTCGCCGTACAACTCGTTGATCGAGCGGAAACGCATCACGTCGACGATCATCAACCCGAGGCCTCCGCCCTGGGCGATCAACTCCGTGGCGGCCTTCATGAACCCGTGGCGGTTCAGGAGCCCGGTCCGGGTGTCGTGGTGGGCGAGGAAGTCCACGCGGTTCCGGGCGTCGGTCAACCCGGCGGCGACCTGGCCGGACACGATGTAGCCGCGCACCGTCGCGTCGTCGGACATGTTGTTCACGGTGAACTCGCACGTGATCGACTCGCCCGAGGTCGCGGTGAACCGCGCGTCGAGGTGCGCCGACTCGTGCGGGCCGAGCGTCGCGACGACGTCCACGACCTGCGCTCGATCGTCGATGTGCAGGAACTCGGTGAACTGCTGCCCGGGAATCAGTTCGGGGTCGTAGCCGAGGAGTCGTGTGACGGCACCGTTGATCGAACGCACGGACCCGTCCGGTTCCACCAGCGCGATCATCCCGTGCATGTTGGCCATCACGGAGCGCAGCACACCGACCTCGCCCTGGTCGAGTTCGAGACGGTGTCGGTGGGTCGTGTCTCGTAGCACCAACACGTTGAGGTGGTCGTTGCCCGCCCCCTGGACCGCCCCGCGCACTTCGAGCGCCATCCACGAACCGTCGGCCGTGAGGGCACGGACCATGATCAACTCGCCGACCTTCTTGGCGGTGATCGTGGCCATCGACGTGAGCACGATGTTCAGGTCGTCGGGGTGCAACAGGTCGAGGACCGAGCGACCGACGATGTCGTCGCGTTCCCATCCGAGCACGTCGGTGACGACCCGGTTGACGTAGAGCAGCGTGCCGCCGGCGTCGATCGCGATGACCGGATCGGGCAGGCTGTCGAGCGCCGGCTCGCCCACCGACCCCACCTCCGACGTGTCACCTTCCACTCCCCGGTATCGGCCGGGTGTGGGTGCGACTTGAGGAGAAATCTCGGATTCTTCGGAGTCGGCGTCGTCGGGTCGGTCACTCATGGCGTCCTGGACACCGTAGAGGCCCGGCGCGACACCGCGGGAACCCGCTCACTGTCGTCTCCGCCGCACGCCGCTCCGGCGCCGACCGGGGCGCCCCGAGAGCGCCGGCGTGCTGGGCGAACCTCCTCGCATGTCATCCAGACGGACCGGCTGGTCGGGTCGCTGCCGGCACCGCGTGTTGGGCGCGGGGTGACGCCGCCGTAGCATTGCGGGGTTCCATGGAGCGGGTCCGTCGTGACCCGTCCACGGATGCTGCTCGCCCAGAGTCTGGTGCGCGCAGTCTGATCCAACCGGTCGGACATCGTGTCCGGCTGCATCGAGAGGGGCCGAGATGGCGACCTACAGTCCGAAACAGAGTGAGATCCAGGCGCAGCGTGAGTGGCACGTCGTGGATGCCGAGGGCCTGGTCCTCGGTCGCATGTGCACCGAGGTCGCCCGCGTCCTCAAGGGCAAGCACAAGCCGATCTACGCTCCCCACATCGACACCGGTGACCACGTCATCGTGATCAACGCCGACAAGATCGTCATGACGGCCGGCAAGGCCGAGCGCACGATGAAGTACCGCCACTCTGGCTACCCGGGCGGTATCCGGTCCGAGTCGTACGCGAAGCTCCACGCACGCAAGCCCGCCGAGGCCGTGCGTCAGTCGATCCGCGGCATGCTCCCCAAGGGCCCGCTCGGTCGTCAGCAGCTCACCAAGCTCAAGGTCTACGCCGGTTCCGAGCACCCCCACGGCTCGCAGAAGCCCCAGGCCATGGCCATCGACCACGCGAAGGCCCGCTGAGCGGCTCGCACGACTGACTGACACGAGAACGAGAAACACATGACTGCTCCCCTGACCCAGACCACCGGCCGCCGCAAGCGCGCCGTCGCCCGCGCCTCGCTGCGCCCCGGTACCGGCCAGTTCCTGATCAACGGCAAGACCCTCGAGGCCTACTTCCCGACGGACGCATCGCAGATGGTCGTCGCCGAGCCGATGAACGTCACCGAGACCCGTGAGACCTACGACGTCGCCGCGACGATCCACGGCGGCGGTTCGAGCGGTCAGGCCGGCGCACTGCGCATGGCGATCGCCCGCTCGCTCGTCGAGCTCGACCCCGAAGCTCGCAACCCGCTGAAGGCCGCTGGCCTCCTCACGCGTGACCCGCGTAAGAAGGAGTCCAAGAAGTACGGCCTCAAGAAGGCCCGTAAGGCCCCGCAGTTCACCAAGCGCTGATTCTGGCGCTGCGATGAAGTTCGGCACCGACGGTGTCCGCGGAGTTGCACACGAAGAACTGACCACCGAGTTCGCCGCCCGTCTCGCACGGGCGGCGTCTCGCGTTCTGGGGTCGGTCGACGTGATGGCGTCCGACGGTGAGCCGGGGGATCGTCCGCGCACCGTCGTGATCGGCGGCGATACCCGCGAGTCCACGCCTGCCTTCGACGAGGCGTTGACCGCCGGTTTCATCGCCGAAGGTGTGGATGTGATCCGGCTCGGCGTCGTGCCCACCCCGCTCGTCGCGTTCGAAGCGCAGCGAACGGGGGCGATGGGAGCGATGGTCTCGGCGTCGCACAACCCGTGGCAGGACAACGGCATCAAGCTGTTCGCACCGGGCGGAGCGAAGCTGACCGACGAGGTCGAGTCGAGGATCGAAGCGGCCCTGGCGGTCCTCGATGTCGATTCCGCTACCCGCGGCCCGCATCTGCCCGCTGACGGAACGAACCTGAGTAGGGGGTCGTCCGGTGAGAGCGGAGTGGACGAACGCACGTCGGACCGCTCCGATGTGGACCGCTCGGTCACGGTGGTCGGAGTCGACGGTGGCACCGGATACGCGGACCACGTGCTGCGTGTCCTCGAAGGACGTGATCTCGCCGGCCTGCGGGTCGTGGTCGACACGGCCAACGGCGCCGCATGCACCGTGGCGCCGGCCATCCTCGTCGCAACGGGTGCCGAGGTGATCGTCGTCGCCGACGAGCCGGACGGCCGCAACATCAACGACGCATGCGGAGCGACCCATCCCGAGTTCGTCGCCTCGAAGGTGCTGGAGCACGGGGCGCACATCGGCATCGCGCTGGACGGTGACGCCGACCGTCTCATCGCCGTCGATCACCTGGGCAACGTGGTCGACGGAGATCACATCATCGCCATCTGCGCGGTCGACCTGCGTGATCGCGGCCTGCTCGCACACGACACCGTCGTGGTCACGGTGATGACCAACCTCGGCTTCAAGCTGGCGATGGTCGAGGCGGGGATCGAGGTCGTCACGACCGGCGTCGGCGACCGCTACGTGCTCGAGGCACTCGCCGCTGGAGGCCACTCCCTCGGTGGCGAGCAGAGCGGCCACGTGATCTTCAGCGACCACGCAACCACCGGCGACGGTCTGTTGACGGCGGTTGCGCTCCTCGACATCGTGAAACGGTCGGGCCGAACGCTCGCTGACATCGCCGCCGACGCGATGACGTCGCTTCCGCAGGTGCTGGTGAACGTGCGGGTCGGCGACCGTGTCCCCGACGTCGCCGACCTGATGGCCGACGAAGTGGCGGAGGCAGAAGCCGAACTCGGCGACACCGGCCGCGTGCTGTTGCGAGCGAGTGGCACCGAACCGTTGATCCGTGTGATGGTCGAAGCAGCGACGGCGGAACAGGCACAAGCGACCGCTGATCGCCTCGCCGACATCGCCCGCACCCGCTTCGGTTGACCGAGACCGAGACCGGCGCGTCGCCCGTCCGGAGCTCTCGCCACCCGCATCGGCGGGCTCGGCGTCGACGGACGGCAGCAGATCTGTGACGCTCTGGCGGCGCTCGCCGACTGCTGAGCACTTCGGTTCGCAGAGGGTGTTCGGGTCAGCTTCGGTGCAGCCAACGGACGAGGTCGGACGGAGCGGAACGGGAGACGCGCAGGTCGTATGCGGCGACCGCGTCTGGCGGCAGCGCGTCGGTGCCGGACCCTGATCGGCCGTTGCGGAAGAATCTGCTCCTGTCCACGAGGATCCCCGATGGGTCCGGCGCGAGCTCGTCGCCCCTGGCCTTCATCGACTGAAACGTCGCGGCCCGTGCGAGTTCGTTGACGCGGCTGATCGGGATGTCGACACCGAGGCGGACCGCAAGCCGTTGCATCTCGCCGGACAGGTCCTGGAGCAGGTCGGCGTAGTGGACGAGCACGACGTTCCGCTCGCGCCGGCGGCTCCAGGCGTCGTTGAGGTGGTGGAACACACCGGCGAACGAGTCGAGTTCGTCGCTCGCGGTTGCATCGGATTCGATCCAGCCGACCAACCACTCGTCGAGCGGTGGTCGGGTGACGGGTTCGGCGGGCTCGGTGCTGCCGGTGAGCTCGGCAAGTCGTCTGCGGTCGATGTTGAGGCCCTGGTGGTGCAGCGAGGCAGCGGCGTCGAGCGGATGTCGAGCGACCACGATGTATGTGACCCGATCGTCTCGGGGGAGTCCGTCGAGCGGGGTATGGGTCTTGATGAATCGTCGATGGCTCTGTGCTTCGAGGTCGGCGAGGAGTTGTTCCTGCGGGCGGATGAGCCAGTCGAGCCAAGGCGAGAGCTCCGACAACGGTCGGGGAAGGTCGGGGGTCTGGAAGACGAGCAGCGCGCAGATCATCTGCACCCACGTGGTGCCCGACTTCGACCGCGTACTGATCACGATGTCGTCGTCACGAAAATCGAAGTCCAGCCATCGGCCACTGTCCTCGTCTGCAGACACGTACCGGACCGGAGGGGTCGTCACCTCGGCCACGGTAGGCGCGCTGATGTGGGTTCGACGGACCCGCAACGCCGGATCGGGGAAATGTGTGCGTGCGCTGTCGGTGACGCCTGGCAAGCTCGGTGGCATGACCATGGACGCGCTGATTCTTCGGCCCGTCCGGCACGCAGACGAGGAGTCGGTCCGAGATGCTCAGCGGGAGCTGGCCGCCGACGACTTCGACTTCGCTGTCGGATGGCAGGAGGGCATGACGTGGACCGAGTACGTCGACCTGCTCGACAGGACTCGCCGAGCCCGGCAGCTCCCAGAACCCTGGGTTCCGGCCACATTCCTGCTGGCCGAGGTGGACGGAATCATCGTCGGCCGCACGTCGATCCGGCACGAGCTGAACGACTTCCTTCTGCGGCTCGGTGGGCACATCGGCTATGGGGTCCTGCCCGTCCACCGACGTCGTGGCCACGCGTCCGAGATCCTCCGACAGAGTCTCGTGATCGCCCGGTCGTATGACATCGGTCGTGTCCTCGTCACGTGTGATGAGGACAACGTCGCGTCGGAGCGGACCATCAGGCGACACGGCGGAAAGCTCGAGAACGTCGTCGACGACCCCGACACCGGTGAGTCGAAGCAGCGATTCTGGATCGGCTGATGTCGGTCGCACTTCGTGAGGCCGTTCCCAGGACTGCGGCGTCGTTGGTCACCACGGTCCGGTTCGGCTCGTCCGGCGGTCGCTGAGGACCCCGATGTCGGCTGTGCAGGATCGATTTCCACGCGGTACCGGTCATCCGTTCGCGGCGGTTCACCGATGTCAGGCTCAGGCACGCGATGCTGCTGGTTGTCTGACCTGGGATGGGTGGAGTTGGCCGAGGGGTGGGGGTCGGTTGGGGTCGTCGTTGAAGTAGAGCCAGCGGGTGTCGAGGCGTTCGCCGATGGGGTGTTCGTAGGTTCCGGTGATGGGTGGTGGCGGGCCCGCTGGGGGCTTGGGTCTGGTCCCGGCTTCGGTGAGTGGT
>JBBSOH010000005.1:0-36973 GCA_038259945.1 Acidimicrobiales bacterium | reverse complement strand
GACCCATAGGTAGGCATGGCACCAACGTGCTCCGTGCATCTTCCCCAACACGCAGGGTTGACACTTGAGGTAAACGGGTGGAATGCTAGGTGTTCGCCAGCTTCGCACTCGGCCCCCTTGAACGCTCGACCAGATCGGAGCGATGTCATGCATCTCGTAGGGGCCAGCCAAGCGGGCCTGCGTTGTCCCGCAGCGCACTGCACGGCGGTGGCGTGACGTGTCAGCGATGACGAATGGGCCTGAGCAAAGCAAGACGCAAGTCAAGGTGCCGTGGGTGTGCCCGTCGTGTGGTCACTTCATGGTCACCGTCGGAGTCGACGTGGAGGAGCCGTCCCATGAGTGCATCGCCGTGCACCGCCGAGTGGTGTTCGTGCCGTACACATCTTCGGAGCAGGCCGAATCGATCCGTCGCCGCATTCCCGTCAAGAGCCGTCCGCAATGGTGACGCTTCCTCGACGCATCGCAGTGGGTGCAGCGGCTCCTGGGCGCCGCCCGGAGAAGCCGATCCAGCAAGTGACGACCATGAGGAAGGAAGGACGGTGAACTCATGACCAGCGAACCGGTTCGGCTGCAACTGGCGCAGATGACGGTGACCGACAGGCACGTCCGCACCCCCATCGGCGTCTACGACTTGGTCGGTACACGATGGAGGTGGGAGTCGTCGTGGGGCGTCAACCGCGTGCAGCCGGTGTGGTCGTTGGTGATGGGCGTGTTGACGTTCTGGTCGGTCATTGGGATCGCGTTCTTCTTCGTGTACCGCACTGGCCATTGGGGCAACGTCGCAGTCACGATGACGTCGCCGACTGGCGCCTGGTGGACTGAGACCGTGCAAGTGAACGCGCCCGGCGAGCGGGCTCACCTCGAACAGACGTTGATGCTGCTCGACAACTGGTCGATCGCTGCGCAACGCGAGATCGCCAGCTGAGTCGTCGGTATCCCCGGAGGTGCGGCACTGCGTAACGGCTTGGATCCCGACGAGTACAAGTCGCCGCCGTGCCGTGCCGTGCCGGCCGGGTCAACCGTGCCCCACAGAGTCTTGCTTGAGGGGTGGTCTCGGGGAATGACCATGAGTCGCTGGTCGAGAACCCTTGCACCGAATCGCTTCTTGAACATCTCAACGAGGGAACCGGATCGTTCGGCAAACGTCGCCTCGTCTTCGTCGAAGGTGCACGCGTAGCCGACGACGAACACCGCATTGCGAAGCGATTGGGCGATGACCTCGTCGAGGAGCAGCAGGCCGTACTGGTTGCCTCGATGTTCGGCAGGGGTGTGAAGTTCGCTGAGCACAACGAAGCGGCCGTTGTCGGCCCCTCGTTGGCTGGCGTTCTGCTGGAGCGCTTCGCAAAGACGTTCGTACTCGAACAGCAGAACCTCGCCGACATCGTACAGATCCTGGGAGACGCTGTCCATTGCCAACATGCACTCGGGATCGCCGATCGGATCGACCAGATAGGACTCGACCGTGGCAGCTTCGACGTCGTCCTCGTCATCGTTGTCGTCGTGGTCCCAGAGGATCAGGGTGTGCGTGGACGAGACGATGCTGCGGTCCGCTTCGTCGGCCAGTGACGCCGTGGCGACCGTGCGCACAGAAGCCGGCGACAGATTCCGACCCTGAGCGTTCACCACCATTGGCACTCTCCGCGAATTTCAGATGAGCGGCGTCGCGCCTTCCCACTCGACAACCGTGAGTGCGGAGATCTGAGCGCGGGAACCGTCGACTGGCGATGCCACAGGACCCGAACACGGACCTGCGAGGCCCTCCCGTCGTGCCGAATGCCGACGTCGACATGTCGACTTCGAGCCGAGGATCGGAGGTGTTTCGGTCGCAGAAGTTCTCTAGCGTCACAGTTCAACGAACTGGCGATCGTCGCCCTGCGACGGTTGGACCCGACGGCTTCCCGACGCGAGGGGCACGATCGCTCGACGATGACAGGAGAACGGCCGGGAACTCCCGCTTACTACTGATTACGGCTCAGGGGTGCTCGTGAGGCAGTGCGGTCGTGGTGGAGTTCGAGATCACGTTCCCCTATCGGTCAGCGGTCGAACTTCAGCGTGAGGACCGCGATGTCGTCGCTGTGGTCGTCGGGAACCATCTCGTCGAACACAGCGCTGGCCACGTCGTGGCTCTCGAGCGATCGTTGGATGGTGTCGCAGAGTTGGTCGGTTGCTTCATCGAGCGACTCGCCGGGGCGTTCGATGAGGCCATCGGTGTAGAACACAATCGTGTCACCGCGTGCGAAGCGGTGTTGTTGCTGTCCGTACTCGGCGGTGAAGCCTGTTCCGAGAGGCGCTCCATGGGTTTCGCTCAAGACCGTAGTGGTCCGCTTCGAATCGACGATGATCGGGTAGGGATGACCTGCCGTTGACCAGGTCAGGGTTCGGGTGTCGTGGTCGAGGATGCCAACAATGCAGGTGGTGTGAGTGGTGGCGAGTTTGCTGAGCAGTCGGTCGCTCCACGCGGCGATGTCACGTGCGTCGAGGGCGGCCAGAGCGAAGGAATGCACCGTGGCGCGGGCCCGGCTCATCTCGCCGATCGCTGCCGTTCCGTGGTTGGCGACGTCGCCGACCACCACCAGCGATCTCGATTCCGACACGTTGATCACGTCATACCAGTCGCCACCGGCCTGCGTGGCAACCGTTGCCGGCCGGTAGAGGTGCGAGATCGTGACCCCGGGAATCTGATCGACCCGAGGACGCAACGCATCTTGCACCGATGCAACCGCTTCCTTCTGCTCAGCCAGTAGTTGGGCGCGTGACGCGGCGTGACCGGTGAGGCTCGCCACCGTGTACAGCAGTAGCCGCAGCGCCGACGGAAACGGCTGGGGCCGGTCATAGATCAGCCCGATCGCGCCGCTGCGCTGCTCGCCTACCTGTAGCGGCAACACCGCCCACGCCTGGTGATCGGGGTTTCGCGAAACGTCGTCAGCGAGGTGAGGGTACGAGGCGAGGAACTCGTCGGGGTTGCGGAAGAACAACGGTTCGGATGTGTCGATCGCATCGGAGAACGGGTCGTTGCCGACCTCGACGGAGAACCTTTCCCACCTCAGTTCAGAACCGCTGTGGATCCCGCGCGATGCGACGATCGAGTACCTGTCCGCAGTCAACAGGACCAACGACCCAGCCACCGCGCCGGCAAGCCGTAGTCCGTCGCGACACACCGCTCGTCCGACCTCCTCGGGCGTCGACGCGGCAACCAATGCTGTCGAGAAGTCGTTGAGACTCTCGAGCCGAGACAGCTCAGCTGTGAAGCTTTCTTCGCGCGAAGCAACCGTCGCCGACTTCCCGCGCGCGACCGAGACCTCGTTCGTCATGGACTCGTCCACGAACGATGTGACCTCTTCAGCGTGCACGAGCACCATCACCATGGCGCCGTCGTCATCGAAGATCGGGATGTTCGACACGTTGAAGAACCGCTCGCCGACGACGCCCGCAACACTCGCTGAGCCCGAACGCAACACCGTCATGCGTACCGTCTGCCCCGTCGCAGCAACCTCTTGCAACGACGCCGGCAACCCCGTCACTGAGGATCCGCCCAGAGCAACCGGTTCACCGAGAAACGCCTCGAAGACCTCACGACCAATCATCTCGTTGCGGCTCCGCCCCGTGACGTCCAGATAACCCTGATTCACCTCGATGAAACGATGATCGAGCGACAACGCCGCGAGAGGCAACGAAATCGAATGAAAGACCGACGCCAGGTGTGGCCCTAGAGCGTCGAGCGTTGTCGCGAGCACCTGACGATCAATCACCGCAACAACCCCCGACCGGTGGTGCCGTAACGCGAAGGGCCCCGGTCGTCGAACCGATCAACCGTCGAAGGAACCACCGTGCGTCCAGGACTCGCGACGCTGCAACATCCTGTGCGTTCAACCCCGGTCTGGCGGTGTGAGACATCTTCGTTCATCTCCGAGTGGGCGGGCTACAACGGAGTTCAAGTCGACGGAGACAACGTCAACGAGGTCCAATGCGACAAGAAGAAAGATATCCAGGAACGCGCACCAGGGCAAGAAGCACGAGCTGCTCTCCAGTTGAAACCCGGCGGTCGACGGGTTGACGGAGATCGCCTCGGCTTCCAAGGCCCGCCTCGGGATTCCGTCGAACGGTCCGCGGCACCGTTGAGGACTCGGCGCGGTCGGGGCCGAGGGGGCAACGCTGGCTGAGTTGCTGGATCATCTCGGTTGCCGGAATCGCCGCGTGCGCTTCCGAGTCATCGGCGAACAGGCCGATTCCGTCAGTACATACGAATCTTTGGTGACAGGACCATGGAGCACAATCTCGACGGCCCGCTCGTTCCCGCCGACGAGGTGGTGCTGATGCCGCCCTGTCGGGTGGCTGACCTCGCCCCACACGTCGGTGGATCAGTCGATCAGATCTCGTACGGCGGTGGCGGCCCGCTTGGTGACAGCGGTGGCTGCGTCGAGCGGTGCAGCGATCACGTTGGCGACCAGGTTGCCGGGCGGAGTGTCAGGAGCTTCTGGATGGGGGCGGGTGGGTGCAGAAGCGCGCGCGGCGGTGAGCTCCTGACCAAGGTCGATCAACTCGGTTCGGGTGAACTGATCACGGACCATCTTGAAGAGCTCGTCCTCTTCTTCGTCGACGTGGTGGTCGACGATCTCGTTCAGGACGGTCACCTTTGCCGTGTACCTCTCACTCGTGGATGGCATTGATTCCAGCTCGACGAGAAGCAGTTTGACCACGTGGTGCTCCTCGAGGGCTTCCAGGACCTGGTCGTCACCGTTGGCAGCGAAACGTTCTCGCAGCGCCGGGTAGAACACTTCTTCTTCGATGCCTGCGTGGATCGACAGTTCTTCCACGATCTTGTGGACCGTTGCCTCCCGCGACTTGTGAGCTCGATCGCCGAGACCGTCGAACTTCTCGAAGAGGTCACTCACGCGTCGGTGATCGTCTTTCAGGATCGCGATCGCATCACGCGCAGAGGAATCGGTCGACGACTTCCGACGGGACGAAGTTTTCGTCGGCGCTGATCGCGCGGACGTGACCGCCTTCTTCGCTGTCGACTTCGCCGCAGAACCGGCCCTTTTGCCGGCAGCGCCTGCCGTTTTTCGACTGGACTCCGCGGTTGATCGCGCCTTCGCAGCGGTCGACGTGTTGATGGATCCTGCCTTCTTCGCAGCAGTCTTCGCAGTGGATGCCTTCTTCTTGGTTGCCATGAACGCCTGGTACCCCGACGAAGACAGATTGATCCGCCCGCGAAGACAACCAGCGCATCGCCGGCCCATCGGCGTTGATTTCGAACCACGTCGTGCTCCTCGGACCTCCCAGGTCGACGAAGCGCCGAGCTGACACTCGACGACAATCCTCGGGGCGTAGGTTCACCCCATCACGAACGCACGGCCCGGGCGAGGAAAGCCGCAGTGACGTGGACGAACTTCCGGCTCGATCCCGACATCGGACTGGCGATCGTGGATCCGACGGTGGAACTCGTCGACGGCCGGCTCCTGCTCTCGTGGCCGGAACGGTCGAGTCGGGTGGTGATCGAATCGCAGGTTGAAATCGATGCAGCACGGACGCGTGCGGTCTACGCCAGCGGTGCCCGACTCGGACGCAGTGTGCGACGTGTGAGAACCGACAGCTCCATCGCGGACCTCGCTGACGCTGTCGTCGTCCAGGACGTGGGAGCAGCTGCGGCCGCACACGTTCGCTCGGACGACCTCGATCTCCAGCGACTGGTCGTCTCGATGATGCAACGAGATCGCGGTCAGCCCGTGCGACTTCGCGCAGCGGACGACCACATCGCCGACACGCTCGCACGACTCCACCGACACTTCTCCGTGCGCTGCCTCCTCGCGGTCGCCCCGGGTGTGCTGGCCCGCTCGAAGTTGGACGTCGCAGCCATGACGGTTCTCGACGCCGAGATGCTCGCCGCCTGCGGCGATCATCGAGGGGCGCTTGACGCACTGCAGCACGGTCCTCGTGTCACGACCCTGGTCCTTCATCGAGTTGCGTTGCTTCGTACGTCGAGCGCAGACGAGGAGATCGTTCGTCTGACCGACGAAATCACGAACATCGATCCCATCAGCGCCTTGCTGTGCATCGAGCGGGGAAGGTCGCTCGGACGCATCGGCGATGCTGGACGAGCCAGTGCGAGCTTCAGCGAGGCGCTCAGAGTGACGCGGATCGCTCAGGTCATCAAGCGGCGCGCCGTGCTCGCCCGAGCTGCAGGGCACATCGAGCGAGGCCATATCGGTCGAGCGATCGCCGATCTCCGACGTGTCCACGCCCATGATGCCGATGTCATCGGGCTGGACCGAGTGATCCGCTCACTCCGTGCCCGCCGATGAACGAAGCGATGATCTCCACGCAATCTCCTGATCCGTCTTCGGACGTCACGACCGGAGCCAACGGACGTGAAGGGGTTGAACGCAAGTCGGCTCGGGCACATCGACGCAATGACCGATGTGACTGTGCTCCTCGACATCGACGGAACCCTCGTCGACAGCAACTACCACCATGCACTCGCCTGGTATCGGGCGTTGCGTCGAGGCGACCTGGTCATTCCGATCGCCGAGATCCACCGTTCGATCGGAATGGGTGCAGATCAGTTGCTCCAACGGCTGGCGCCTGACCGCGACGACCCGTTCGAAGAATGGTGGCACGATGAGTTCGAGCCGTTCATCGACGAACTCGAGCCCACGACAGGGGCCGGCGAACTCGTGCGCCACCTGGCGAAGGCGGGAGCCACCAACGTGTACGCGACGTCGGGCAGCGAGGACGACGTCGGTCGCCTGCGTGCGATCATCGACGCCGATTCGGCAGTCGCCGAGGCCGTCAACGCCAGCGAGGTGGAAGTGAGCAAGCCCGCCCCCGACATCTTCGAGTTGGCGATGGAACGCGTCGGTGCCGTCCGTGAGCGGACCATCGTGCTCGGCGACACCGTCTGGGACGTTCGTGCCGCAACCGAATGCGGAATCGAGTGCGTCGGAGTGACGAGCGGTGGGTTCGGCTGTGCCGAACTCGTCGACGCGGGAGCCGTTGCCGTGTACGACGATCCTCGAGACCTGCTTACACACTGGGCCGGTTCGCCGATCGCCCGACTGCTCGACGATTCTCGTCCGTGATTCGGCCGACCCCAGAGGTCTCCAGCTCGGTGATCAGCGGTCCGGCGCGCGCCCGGCGGCATCGAACCGTCTACCCTCGCCACGGTATCTGTCCGACATCACGCCGGCGTTCTTCCGGTGGCGGACGACCGACCGGAATCGCGCTGCCACGGGTGCACATCAGCGCCGTGGTAGTTTTCCGACGAGGTGTCGAACTCTGTCCACGATCGTCACGGAATCTTGATCGTTCAGGTCAGCGCCCTCGGAGCGTGAATCGAGCCACACCAAATTCACGACGCCGACGAAAGGCGTGGCAACGAGTGCTCCAGGACGCCGGCCACAGCCCCGCCGATCAGGCGGCAGTACACGGCCCCAGGTGAATGGCTTCGCCGCACGAGGGGTACCCCACGTTGTGATGGGAAAAGCGGTGCCGAGTCCAAGAGATACATCGCAGTGAGACGACGTCCCACGAAACTCGTTCTCGTCGGTGCACCCGGCGTCGACGTCTCCGGTCTGGGCCTCCACACGGCTCGCGCCGTCGGAAGGTCGTACTTCGAACCGTCGGCCACCGATCAACGTCGACTGGACGTCTCGGGGGAGCGAAAATGGTTCGACTGCATCGCGGCAACAGCAGGATCGGCCGTGGTCGCCACTCCCTGGTCGATCGCCCAGCACGCAGCGGACAACCGCACCGATGACCACTGGATCATCTTCGTGGACGCGTCCACCCCCGGCCTCGACCCACCGCCCGAACTGTTGCGGGTCCGCGATCAGGCAGACCTCACTGTCTGCATCGACGACACCGAGTCCACCGACGTGGTGGCCGTGATCGCCCGTGCCTGGAAAAAGTGGCTCCACGCCCACGAGCCGTGAGAAACCCGTCGTCTCGCCGAGTCGCATGACCGTCGATGGAGTGGACTTCGCCGGTGGGCACCGTCGAGGCCGTTGAACTAGATCAACGCAAAGGCAGCGACAAAGCCGACTGCGACGGCGATCCCGACCTCGTTACGAGCATCACGAAACGCCTTCGGGAAGACCTCCGTGGCGAGGGAGGCGATCACTGCCCCGGCAGCAAAGGATCTGATGGCCGCGAGAGTCCGATCAGAGGCGGAGTCGAAGAACCCATATCCGACGAGAGCTGCTGCCGACAGCAGCGCCGCGGTCAGCACCCACAGACCCATGGTCCGTCGCTTGGACCACCCGGACTCGGCCAGACCCGACGCACCGCCCGCAGCTTCCGGGAGATTCGATGCGAAGATCGCAGCGGCCAAGGCGGCGACCTCGCCGACCGAGGCACCGATCAGCGCAACGCCCAGCGCAAGGTTCTCCGGAACTCCGTCCAGAGTCACCGCGGCGAGGATTCCGCCCCCGTTGTCCGATCCCCACCGCTCGTCGATGACATAGTCGATCGCACTGAAGGTCGCAGCGCCCACCAACAGGAACACGCACGTCCAGCGGACCGACGTCGACTGCGCGGCTGGTTCGATGAGTTCGAACGACAGGGAGGTGATCAGAGCCCCGCCCGCAAACGCGAGAACAGCTCCCTCGACCCGGTCCGGGAACGGTGCGTAGACGCCCCAGGCCGCTCCGAGGATCAAGGCCGCCGAAACGGACACCACGACGAGCAGCACGGTCACGGGACGGAGAATGACGCCACGCAGGCGCATCGAAACATCGGCGCCGAAGCCGAAGCCGAAGCCGAAGCGTCTGGTCGACGCACGCCGCCGGTCAGGCTCACGGAGACCCATCGGTCGAGGTGGCGGGTTCGATCGAGAAGTGTTCGATCAGCCCGCAGACCTCGAGGAGTCGCTTCACGGGGTGACTGGGCGCCACCAGCACAACCGATCCGTGTTGCGCGTGCGCTGCTCGCTTCGTGTCGATCAGCCACGCCAGCCCAGAGGAATCCATGAACGTGCATTCTCTCAGGTCGATCGGCCGGCGAACCTCGTTCGGCCCAGCACGTTCCACGACGATCGGCTCCGGATCGGACAGGCGTCGCAGCCGATCCGGTCTGGTGGTTCGGAGAGTTCGCGGGATCTCGGTTTGATCGCCTGGACCGCTCGGAGCACCGGGATCATCGTCCGGCGGTCACCTTGGGCGACGGGTGGATCCGCATTCGGGTCGGTCGGTGGTTCTCCGGTCGACGAGGAATGAAAGACAGGCGCGTCGGGAAAGACACAGCCACCCGAACGAACGATCGGTGCAATACGACGAACGGAGAACGAAGTGGACGACGAGCGGTACGCCCAGCTGAAAGATCTGGCTCAAGCACACGGCTGCGCCCTGGTCAACGCGCAGGCGTCGACACCAGGGCCCGATGGCGAGCTGTTACCGGCGTTCGAACTCTGGAGCGGCAATGACCTGCTGGTCTCCACCGCTGATCTCGGTGAGATCGAACGTCGTCTCGACCTCTGACGACCGATGTTCACCGATGCCTCCTGCGCGAGCGAACGAGGCAAAATCTCTAGGACCGTGGGTCTGAATCGGTTGTAGCGGTCGGGGATGCGTTGGCGTCGTGAGTGTTGACCGGGGTCCCGGTCGGCCAGGTGAGGGGCGGCTGTTCGGCGGACGGTGACGTTGGCCGCTGGTGCGGCTGTTGGCGAACGATTCGGGGCCGTCTGGCCGGTTCAGTAGGCGGCGAGGGTGGCTGCGTTGGCGAGTTTGCGCAGGTTGTGACAGATCGCGTGGAGCATGAACTCGCCCTGCGCGCCGGCGAGTCCGCGGAGGCGGAGTTGTCCGGCGTTCTGTTTCACTTTCATCTGTCCGAACACCGGCTCGATGATTGCTTTGCGGCGTGCGTAGTCCGCCCTGCCGGGCTTGGTTCGTAGCCGTCGGGCCATGCGTTCGCGGCTGGTCGCGTTGTTCGGGATCCGACCTCGCGGCGCGTCCGGGACCTTCTCGTGATGCTTCAACCGGCCAGTCGCGATCAGAGCGTCGTGACCTGATTCTGCGACCTTGTCGATGTTGTCGGTCGAGCAGTAGCCGGCGTCGGCCAACGTCCGTTTCGGAGTCCCGAGCCCCGCAGCTGCGAGCGCAAGGTTGATTCGTTCCAACATGACCAACAGTTGGTTGACGTCGGTCGGTGCTTGGGTGACGTAGCCAGCGAGGATGACCTGGGAGAACTCGTCGGCTGCGGCCTGCGCGTTGTAGGCGTAGCCGAACCCCCGGTTCGTTTTCATCATCCGCGCATCAGGATCAGTGAACGACCGTTGCGCCTTCGCTCGCGGTGTCGCCGACGCTGCGGCCTCGCCGGCGGCGGCGTCGATCTCAGCATCGGTCTTGCCCTGTTTGCGGGCCTTGTCCACCGCTGTTGCTGCGGCGCGTTCGGCGGCTTCCGCCTCAATCGCAGCTTTCGCTTCGCGCATCTTCGCGAGGCGCCCCTCACGAGTCCGGAGTTCGACAGGCAGTTCGTCACCACGCTGGTCAGCGCCGAACTCGGCGTCCTCCGCGGCGTCGACATCTTCGGCCTCAGCCAGCAGCCGCTTGACTTCGGCTTCGACCTCCGGGATCCGTGTCACCAGGCGACCATAAGACATCGCAGTGTGCTTCGACGCCGACGCATCCAACTTGGTCCCATCCAACGCGACCCGACCCAACTTGACCAGGCCGGCGTTCGCGCACAACACCAACACCTGGCCGAACAGATCATCCAACGCGTCGAGGTGACGTCGACGGAACCGCGAGACCGACCGGTAGTCGGGGGCCGTGTTCGCTGACAGCCAACGGAACGCGACATCGACCTGGCAGCGGCGTTCGATCTCGCGTGATGACGTCACGCCTGTCGAGTACGCGTAGACAACGAGCTTGAGCATCATCCGAGGATCGAACGGCGGCGCACCGGTCCGGTTCTTGTATCCCGCGTAGATCGCGTCGAGGTTCAACATGTCATCGACGACTTCGGACACGAACCTGGCCGTGTGCCCATCGGGCAACCAGTCATCAAGCGACGGCGGCAACAAGAACACCTGACCCTGGTCATAGGACCGGAACGTCTTCGACGCCCCAGCCGGCGCCCTCACCGCTGCACCGTGCTCGACCTCACCAACCTCGAACAACCGGTCATCCACCTCATCGGCCATCCACCAAGTTTTCCACGCGCCACACCCTCACGGGCGGATTCTGACCCACGGTCCTAGGTCACCGGTGCGTTCCAGCATCGCCGCGCTCGCACGCGGCGCACCGGCGATCTGCGACGCGACGATCACCACGAGAGCGGCCTCGCTCGCAGCTGGCGCGAGGACGTGCGTCGACGCCCCGGCGTCGACAATGGCAGTGACCTCGCTGTACGCCGACAGCGTCGGCAACACGGTGCGCAGCGCCTCGTTCACGGTGCTGTTCGCTTCGTGCGCGCGTAGCGGTGCGGGCATCACCAAGATCCCTGCTGCGGCTCGCTGCGAGTTCGTCGTGACCCAATCGGGCGACGACATCCCGGTGACCGCGGATGCGATGCCCGGTGACTCGGTGAGATCCCACCACGCTGCGAGATCGCCGCCCGTGGCATCCATTTCTGCCAACGTGATACTGCGACGCGACGCAATCGCCATCCCAGCGGCCGTCGTCGTGACACCGCGGCCGCCCGACGCAGCGGTCACCGCAACAACGGTCATTCGTCGACCTCCACAGTGACGGCGTCCTCAGACACCGGATCGTCATCGGGCGCAAGGGTGGGGTCGACGAGCACGATCGCGATGTCCTCGAGTCCGGCAACCAGAGTCGGTGCGTCCTCGGGCGCGACCTCGACCGACAACGCTGCGGTGTCTCGCCCGCCGCTGTCGGCGAAAGCCGGGAACTCGACGACCACGCCGCGTGCGATGAACACGTCGGCGTCGACTGCTCCACCACCAGATCCGGCGCCGGTGACCACGAGGTCGACCACCGACTGCTCGCGAGTGCCGGCGGGGATGTCGATCGACGACACCGGGATCGCGATCACGACCGTCCCGTCGGTGATCAACGGCTCGGGCTGCACCAACGACGGCGAGATTGGCTGACCAGCAAGCAGGCGGACACGGGTGAAGGAACCCACGACAAGATCCCGTTCGGTGGCGGGGAGGAGTGCGAGGTCGTCGGACGCGACCTCGGCCACCGACAGATCCTCGATTGTGATCTGCTGACCGGCCGGGACATCGCCGGCCATCACGAGGACTTCGGTGCGCTGATCGCCGGCACGCACCAGCGCAAGCGACGCCAACGCCCCACCGATCACGAGCAGGAGGCCGATCGCCCACAACAGTCCCTGACGTCGCGAGACCTGCGACGACGGGCGACGGGCCTTGCTGATTTGGCGAGCGGCCACCACCGTCGGATCAATTCGCTCGAACGTGTCGGTCATCGGTCTTCTCCAATCGTCTGGATCTCACGAACCCGATATGACCAATCCGCCGTCGAACGCAACTCGCCAAGGTCGCCGCCGGTGCCGTTCGTCGCAGCCCACGCAACCGTCCACACCAGGACGACCTCGCCGTGGAAGCGCAGATCGCCGCCAGCCCCGTACTGGGGAGCCGACGGTCCAGGTGGGAGCCAACCGCACGGCGCTGCCGCATCCGATTCGATCTGAGCCTCCGACGGGAGAGCACCCCACAGATCGCAGACGATCTTTTCGCCGCCCGGGATCGGGGACCACTCGATTGCGCTCGGTGTCGCAGTCGTTGTCGCCGTCAGACCGTCGGGCAGTGGGCCGGCCGTTGCGCTCACGTCGATCTCTGCGTCGACCTGGAGCCACGTCTCGAGCGTGACGAACCCGCCCACATCGTTGGCCGGTGACGTCGACGGCGCCGGCCTCGGCAAGTTCTTCTCCACCTCAGCCATTGCAATCTGTGCGAGATCCTCAGGCGAATAGTCGGGAGCCCAGACGTTCTGCACGACGCCGTCGCACGTCCGGAACCAGAACTTCCACACCCGACCATCAGCAGTCGCCTCCGACGGGAGCACACCCTGCTCGCCCGTCGTCTCGGTACCGAAACCAGAATCAGGCTGCCACCCGGTACACGACGACGTGCCCGAAGGCCGAGACACACCACCATTCGTTGCCCCGGCCACCCATGACGTCACCGTTGGCGATCCACCCGAATCCTCACCGTCACCGCCGGCGCCGCCGGTACAGCAGGCTTCAGACCGAGGTGGCACCTGCAACGCGACCGAGGCGACGACGAAAGAACCGGCAAGCAGCGTCGAAGCCACGGCAAGATCTACTGCTCGGGAGGGCATGTGTTTTCCCCCTCGACGAGTTCGATCTGATCACTTCGCCTGATCTTCCAGACGCCGTCCTCCGGGTCCTGGACGAATTCGTCGACTTGTCGAGCGGTCTCTCGACGATCGTTCTGGATCGTAGGTTCCGCTCCGTCGATCGGCGGCAGGAGATAGAGGACCCCGGTCGCCCACCAACAGCTCGTCACCGCAGTGTGATCGTCTTTGATCTCGATCGACTCGATGACGTGGTATCCCTCGTCTTCCTCGCCAACGTACAAACCTGCGGCAGCGAGGTCGCTGACCGTGTTGGTCAGGGCATCGAATGCATCGCTCC
Organism: Acidimicrobiales bacterium; assembly: GCA_038259945.1. Taxonomy (GTDB): domain Bacteria; phylum Actinomycetota; class Acidimicrobiia; order Acidimicrobiales; family Ilumatobacteraceae; genus Ilumatobacter_A. The sequence continues at coordinate 23,392 of JBBSOH010000005.1, read as the reverse complement.
CCGGGAGGTAGCCACTGCCGACGTCGCACTGGTCGGGCGTTCGCAGGCAGGACCAGTAGAGGTTGTACACGCGAAACGACGCCTCGGTTACCTCGTCCTCGACCGACGGCACCGTGGTGGTCGCGGAAGGTTCGGTGGTCGTGGTCGACGAAGGAGTGGAAGAGGTAGTGGGCGCCGGCTCGGAGGCGGCCGGCTCGTCCGAGGTCGTGGAAGTCGGCGGCACCGTTGCCGCATCGGAATCCAGAGGCGGGTCCGTGCCTACGGTGGCACCCGAGTTGCCGCTGCACGCAGCGAGCACGATCGTGGCGATGATGGGGGCTGCACCGCTGAAGCGTTTGGGCATCGCAGATCTCCGGTCTCGGTAGATGGAGCTGGTTGTCTTTCGGCCGCCCTCTATCGCGGAGCTGCGATGCAGAACCTGGTCTACACCACCCGTCCTGAACGGCGCAAGCAGCTCGTGGTGATGGCGGAAGCACTGACAACCGAGGCCAATTGGTCGGGGCAGCGGACGATCCATCTCCGGCGGCGGAGCGATGAGTTTCATTCCTGACCAAAGACCCGACGAACGGACGATTGTTGCGACGGTCTCCTCGCTGATCAGGCCACGCTTCGTCGTTGGGCAAGAACAACGAGTTTTGGACGGCATCCGACCAGCCGCGAACGGCCGCGACCACCGTCGTTCACGCCACTGGCGCGTGATTCAGAACCGGGCGGCTGGAATCCGACAGCGGCGCGTCGCTGCGTCGACGTGCACCTCCACGAAGCACCGCAAGTCGGCAACCGACAACCACGTTGCGGTACGATTTCAGCATGTCCGATGCAGCGACGCATGACCGTGAGCCATCCAAGCTCATCGTCGTCGGGCCGAAGGATGCGCTGAGACTGGCGCGACCACTTCCGCCGGACAAGGTCATGCAAATCGGCGATCTGACCAAGGAAGAGTCCGACGCCTTCATCGCTGCACTCGAATCGCGTTGATGGCCGACACGAGCCCCAGCGTTGTCATCGACACCATGGCGATGTCGGCAATCATCAACTCGTCGTGGAATCCTGACCAGGCGGCGCAGTTCAGAACGAGCATCTCCGGTCGCAATGTCGTCGTGTCGTTCGCGACCGTCACCGAGCTTCGGTACGGAGCGACAAAAGCCGGCTGGGGTGAGCTGCGGAGCCGGACACTCGAGAAGCGGATCGGCGAGGTCACGGTGGTCACACCGGACGACGACATGATGACGGCGTGCGCCGAGTTCCGGTGGACGTGCGAACGAGCAGGGCACGCACTTGCGCAGAAGATCCACGAGGCCGATCGCTGGATCGCCGCAACCGCGCTCTACCTGGGTGTCGAATTGATCTCCGACGACAAGGTCTACGAGCAGGCTCCTGGACTCGCGCTCAGCTCGATTCGCCCAAGCTGACGGATTGCGGTTTGTCGGTCATTTGTCGGCCCAACGCTCCGGATCGTGGTGGATTCGGACGGACAATCCAACACACGAGTCACGCGAAACACCTGCTCAGCGGACTGATGCGGACTGTCCGACATCACGTCAAACGGACTCGTAATGCGTAGGTCCCGAGTTCGACTCTCGGTTTGGGCTCTGAGAAACACCAGGCAGATCGGTGTCTCTACAACTCGGAGTCGACCCGGGGAACCCCTGCCCGCGGAAGCAGGAACAGTTCCCGTACAGTCCGCCACATGGCCCCCGAAGCTGGCGACGACGTCGAACCAAATGGTGTCAGACACCGAATGACAGCTGACGACGTCGAACCGACGAGCCACGGCGTGATCGCAACTCGGTCCGCTCTCACGGCATCTGCTGCGCGCTGAGGTCCAGACGGACCAACGCAGCATCGACCTGCCGTTCGAACGCACCATCATCGAGCTGAGCAGCCCCGTTTCAGTCGGGACACCCGAGGAACACTGAACCCGACGTGACGTTCCCGCACATCACCACGAGAATCACCGAACCGAGGAGACCGACCACATGACCGACTCGCCAACCCCCACCGCAACGAATCCAGGAGACACGACGACCTTCGACGCTGCGCCGATCGTCGATGGGGTGCGCAACGGATTCGACCGCGGTCTCACCCGGCCCCTCGCGTGGCGCCGCAACCAGCTCGACGCGATGGAACGGATGCTGCGCGACAACGCCGACCGATTGCTCGCGGCGCTCGCATCGGACCTGCACAAGGCACCGACCGAGGCATGGGCCACCGAGATCGGGTTCACGCTCGCCGACATCGACCACCAGAAGTCTCATCTCGAGAAGTGGTCCGAACCGCGCAAGGTCCGCGTCCCGCTCGCCTATCAACCGGCATCGGCACGGATCGTGCCCGAACCCAAGGGCGTCGTGTTGATCATCGCGCCGTGGAACTATCCCCTTCAGTTGCTCCTGTCGCCGATGGCTGCGGCGATCGCTGCGGGTAACGCCATCGTCGCGAAGCCGTCCGAACTCGCCCCCGCCACCTCCGAGGCGCTCGTGGATCTCTGCGGCCGCTACCTCGACCCCGCCACGATCACCGTCGTGGGCGGCGCCGTCGACGAGTCCACTGCGCTGCTCGAACAACGCTTCGACCACATCTTCTTCACGGGAGGGCCCCGGGTCGGCAAGATCGTCATGCGGGCCGCCGCCGAACACCTCACCCCCATCACGCTGGAACTGGGCGGCAAGAGCCCGGCAATCGTGGCTGCCGACGCCGACGTCGAGGTCACCGCCCGACGCATTGCATGGGGCAAGTTCGTCAACGCAGGCCAGACATGTATCGCTCCGGACTACGTGCTCGTGGCCCGACCACTGCGCGAGCAACTCGTCGCGGCGATCGAACAGGCGGTCACGGAGTTCTACGGCGACGATCCGCACACCAGCGACGACTACGGCCGGATCGTCAGCACCGATCACTTCGAACGGATCGCTGCGCTGATCCGCGCCGACGGAAGCGGAGACATCGCCTTCGGAGCCATGACCGACGCCACGGACCGGTACATCTCACCGACGGTCCTGGTCGATCCCGATCCCGATTCCGACGTGATGACCGACGAGATCTTCGGACCCGTGCTCCCGGTGATCACCGTCGACGGCCTCGACGAGGCGATCGACTTCGTGAACAGCCGCGACAAGCCGCTCGCGCTCTACGTGTTCACCGACGACGACGCAACCGCTCGTCGCACGATCGATCGCACATCGTCGGGAGGTGTGAGCGTGAACGGAACGCTCCTGCACATCGGGCCGCCCAACCTCCCCTTCGGAGGGGTGGGGCCCAGCGGCATGGGGTCGTACCACGGCGAAGCGGGCTTCGAGACGTTCAGCCACCTCAAGTCGGTCTACGACAAGCGTGTTCGACCCGACCTCAAGGTCCTGTACCCGCCGTACACCAGCTTCAAGGAGCGTCTCGTCAAGCTCCTGCAGTGATTCGGGGTCGCCTCCGACCAGAGGTCGGCTACCTGCCGTCTCCCCCGAGCGAGCGCGAGCGATCGACGATGCTCCTGAAGTCGAGATCGACGTGGCTCGTTCTGCGCTGCTCGACCTCGGAGCGGACGAGGGCGAGCTTGTCGATCCTGTCGTCGTCGCCGAGCAACTCCTGCACGATCCGTGCTGCCTCGTCGGGGCGCCCCGCACCGGCTTCGAGCAGACTGGCGATGTCCACCCAGTCCTTCGGCCTGTCGAAGAGCATCTTGAAGACCATCAGATCCGTCGCTGTGAGTGTGGGGATCAGCACGCCGCCGTAGTCCGCCGGTATCGAGCGGTCGTTGACCCGCTGGTGATACTCATGCTGAGGCGTGAACAGGTCGAGCGGCGTATCGGGATCTCTCCACCACAGCCTGATCTGGCCGTCGCGCTCCAATTCCTCGAGCGCTCCATCGTGAATCACGACATCATCCGGAAGTGCGTCCAGCAGCCTGGCCGGATTGTCCGACACCACATTGAGATCGATGTCGTTCGTCAATCTCGGATCGATCGTGTACTGGGCGAGAGCGAGAGCGCCACCCACCGAATGTTCGATCTTGGCACGATCGAGTGAGCGGTGGACCGACCAGAGATTCTCAAACAGCGATGCCACGACTGCGTTCCCTTGCCTTCTCCCACACATGATTCATCGGAGGCAGGTCCTGGTGCTTCTGCTCGTCTCGTCGGAAACTTGCCCCGAACTCCAGAAGCTGTCTGAAGACCCCCTGGTCGAGGCGGGGCTGCGTGTCCTGCTCTGCGGTGCACAACGTTTCGCCGACGGAGTTCAACAGCCGCTCCATCGCACTCACCGACGGATCTCGAGTGCCGGACTCGTACTGGGAGATGACCGATTGGGCCACACCGGACCGCTCGGCAAGCTCTGTCTGTGTGAGCCCATGGCGGCGTCGGAGACTCCTCACGAGCTGCGCTGATTTCATACCGTTGACGGTATCACGTATCCGTAATAGCCAGCGAAGCTGGCCATCCGCGACGCCGCGCAGCCACGCTCAGAATTCAGTCGAGGTGGTCCGGGAATCCGAATCGGCCGAATGCCTCACCGGTGTCGAGGAAGGCGTGGATCGCTTCGATCCGATCGCCGCGCACTTCGATGACCTGGAGAGCCCATGGCATGTGACCGCCTGCCGGGTCGATGCGGTACTGCGCGAACGCGGGGCAACCGTTCGCCCAGCCTCCCAGCAACCGTGACCCGGAGCAGCCGATTCCGGCACCCGTGTACCAGGTGAGGACATCCTCCGCTCCGCGAAGCCACATGGCGTAGGGCGGCATGGTCTGGATCACGTCGTCGTGCAACAACTCGGCGAGCGTGTCCATGTCGTAGCGCTCGAAGGCATCGACGTATCGCACGAGGAGTTGTTCCTGCTCGACGGTCATCGGCGTCGTCGATTGCGCCGACGGTGGCTCGGCGATCGTGGCGCGAGCACGCTGGAGCGCGCTGTTCACCGACGCCGTGGTCGTATCGAGCAGTTCGGCAGTATCGGCTGCAGACCATCGGAGCACGTCGCACAGAACAAGCGCTGCGCGCTGCCTGGCCGGCAGGTGTTGCAGCGCGCTGATGAACGCAAGGCGGATGGAGTCGCGAGCGACCGCGACCGCGGCGGGGTCGCCATCGACGTCATACACCGAGGCATCGGCGATCGGTGTGACCCAGCTCGCTTCGGGAAGGACGTCGACGAGATGTACCGGATCAGGCGACCGGGACGGCCCGACGTCGATCGGACGCGCCCTGCGTTGGGAGCTGCGGCCCATGTCGGTGCAGACATTGGTGGCGATGCGGTACAGCCACGTTCTCACGCTCGACCGACCTTCGAAACGGTCCGCCGCTTTCCACGCGCGCAGCATGGTCTCCTGTACAGCGTCCTCGGCTTCGGAACCTGAGCCGAGCATTCGGTAGCAGTAGCCGGTCAGTTCGCGTCGATGCGCTTCGAACTGTTCGATCTCTGGAGCCGTCGCCGACATGGTCACGTCCGTCATCGTAGGTCTCCTGTGTCGGTCGTGGGGCCGGGGACGCCGACGGGCACCACCCGAGTACATCGTCGATGCCGGCGAGGTCGATCAATGCCCGAAGGTCCGCGTCGGCGCCACCGCGAGACCCGGATGGGAGGATGTTCCAGATGACCGACCGATGAGATCGCGGCCGCCCGTCCGTCTGACCTGGTAGCCGCCTCGTCACCGCACACAACCCAACCGTCGACCCCGGTCGGCAACCGAAAGGACTGAGATGTCGATCACCACTCCCGATCCAGCGACGCTGCTCGTCGGAACACGCAAGGGGCTGTTCGTCCTGAACTGCGACGAACGCAACGGCCACTGGACGATGTCGGAACCGCAGTTCCTCGGCCACGTGATGCAACACGTCGTCGCCGACCGACGCGATGACGGCGTCCTGCTCGCCGCAACGCGAACCGGTCACCTCGGGCCGACCGTGCTGCGCTCGTCCGACGTGGGCGCCACCTGGCAGGAGGCCTCGAGACCTCCGGCATTCCGGTCCGGCGATCGTCTCGAGCGATCGGTCGACGCAGTGTTCTGGCTCACCCCCGGCCACGTCGACGAGCCCGGGGTCTGGTATGCGGGTACGACTCCGCAGGGCTTGTTCCGCAGCGCCGACCACGGTGACACCTGGTCGTCGGTGGGCGGATGGAACGACCACCCCTCGTGGGAGACATGGGCCGAGTACCCGTATCAGGGCACCCCCGACGGCGCGATGTTGCACTCCATCAACGTCGACCCTCGCGATCGCGATCACCTGTACCTCGGGCTGTCGAGCGGCGGTGTCTTCGAGAGCAACGACGGCGGGGCCGACTGGCGTCCGCTGAACCAGGGAGTCGTCGGTGAGTTCCTTCCCGACCCCGAAGCGGAGTTCGGCCACGATCCCCACTGCGTCCGGATCCATCCGGCCATGCCGGACCGGCTGTACCAGCAGAACCACTGTGGGATCTACCGCCTCGACAGACCCGGCGAGCGGTGGAGCAGGATCGGCGACAACATGCCCTCCGACATCGGCGACATCGGCTTCCCGATCGAGTTGCACCCACGCGATCCCGACACGGCGTGGGTGTTCCCGATGGACGGCACCGACGTGTGGCCGCGAACGAGCCCCGATGGCCGACCGGCCGCATACGTCACCCGCGACGCCGGCGCATCGTGGCAGCGACAGGACACCGGGCTCCCGACACGGGGCTGGCTGACCGTCAAACGTCAGGCGATGACGACCGACGATGCCGACGCAGTCGGCGTGTACTTCGGAACGACCGGCGGGGAGGTGTGGGCCAGCGCTGACGAGGGCGAGTCGTGGCGTTGCCTCGCCCGTCACCTTCCCGAGATCTTCTCCGTCGAGATCATGCCCCACCGCGGGTCGCGATGAGGGTGCGGATACCGACGCCTCTGCGGTCCTACACCGACGGTGCCAGCGAGGTCGATGCCGACGGAGCCACGCTGGCCGAGTTGCTCGATGATCTCGATCGCCGACACCCCGGCCTCCGCTTCCGAGTCATCGACGAACAGGGTCGACTCCGTCAGCACATGCGAATCTTCGTCAACCGGGCGATGGAGCACGATCTCGACGACCCGCTCGTTCCCACCGACGAGGTGGTGCTGATGCAGGCCCTGTCGGGCGGCTGACTGCGTGTCCTTCGCCGGTACGGATCAGTCGATCAGATCGCGTACGGCGGTCCCGAGGATCAGGGCCGCCGAAACGCTCACGACGACGAACAGCACAGTCACAAGACCAGGATCGACGTGGGGGACGCCTGGAGACCCGCTGCCGCGGAGTCGCAACCGTTGCCACCAGGCTTCCGGTGCGAGCGTCACGACTCCCGGTGGGTTCTCGTGATGGGAGTGACCAAACGCAGTTCGTGAGCGCGCATCGCGGCGGAGGTCCGGTTCTCGACCCCGAGTTTGCGGTACACGCTCTTCAGATGCGTCTTCACCGTGTTGATCGAGACGAATCGGTCGGCGGCGATCTCGACATTCGACATACCGACAGCCAGGAGTTCGAGAACTGCGAGCTCATGTGCGGTCAGATCGGACATCACGACCTCTGTGCATTCGTCTCCCATGCCACTGCGAGTACCCCTCTCCTCGCATTTCATTCCCCGACGACACATCCGTGAACTCGAACGGGGCAACCATCGTCACGGGTTGAACACGACCTTGAACGTGCCGTCCTGCTTCTTCTGGAAGGTCGAGTACATGTCGGGTGCATCCTCGAGCGACACGTGGTGGGTGGCGAAGTCGTCCACGCCGAGGGGATCAGCGTCCACGAGGAGCGGCATGATGTCGTCCACCCAGCGTCGCACGTTCGCCTGGCCCATCCGCAGCGTGATCTGCTTGTCGAAAAGCGTCATCATCGGGATCGGGTCGGCGGCGCCGCCGTACACACCGATGAGCGAGATCGTTCCGCCACGGCGGACACCTTCGATCGCGGCGTAGAAGGCAGCGAGCCGGTCGACGCCGGCAACGTCCATCAGCTTCTGTCCGACCGCGTCGGGCAGGAAGGCGATCGCGCGGTGCGCGGCCTTGACGACGGGCGAACCGTGCGCCTCCATGCCGACGGCATCGATCACGGCGTCCACACCGCGACCCCCGGTTGCGTCCCTGAGCGCCGCACCGATGTCGTCGTGTTCGCGGACGTCGATGGTCTCGACGCCGTGAGCGGCGCTCCGTTTCAGACGATCGTCGACGAGATCGACGCCGATCACCCGATCGATCCCACGGTGCTGTGCGATTCGCGTCGCCATCTCCCCGATGGGACCCAACCCGAGAACGGCGAGCGTCTGCCCGGGTTTCACGTCCGCATAGACGACCGACTGCCACGCGGTGGGCAGCACGTCGGACAGGAAGAGGAAGCGGTCGTCCGACGGCCCGTGGGGCACCACGATCGGACCGAAGTCCGCATGGGGCACGCGCAGGTACTCGGCCTGAGCGCCGGGAACGCTTCCGTACAGTTCGGAGTATCCGAAGAGTGCTGCCCCCGTGCCCTGCTCGGTCACCTGGGTGGTCTCGCACTGCGTGTAGAGGTGCTCGTCGCACATGAAGCACGAGCCGCACGCGATCTGGAACGGCACGACCACCCGGTCTCCGACTTTCAGGTCGGTGACGCCTGATCCGACCGCTTCGACGATGCCCATCGGCTCGTGTCCGAGTACGTCGCCCACGTTCATGTACGGCATCAACACTTCGATCAGGTGCAGGTCCGAGCCGCACAGGCCGCTCGAGGTCACCTCGATGATCGCGTCGGTGTCCTCGTGGATTCTCGGGTCGTCGACGGTGTCCACGCGTACGTCGCGTCGTCCGTGCCAGGTCACTGCTCTCATGAAGATCTCCTTCTGGGGCGAGGGGCCATCGAAGATGCGGGCCGCTCTCGGTCGGTTCGGTCCACGCCCGGCCGACAGCAGGAACGCCAACGCCGACGATGGACTCGTGATGTTCGTACCCGGGCACGGCGGCGCGTATTCGCGGTGGGCCTTTCGTGTACTCCGACTGTCGGCATCGCCTCGTCGGCGGCGTGGGCGTTCGATGGCCTCGACCCCTCCGGGTACGCGCCGGTGACCGCAGTACGGGGCAACAACGATGCGAGCCTCGATCTGCCGGAGACCGCCGAGTTGACGATCGGAACAGTCGCGCTCGCCGTGATCCACGACAGCGGACCGACTCGGGGACGCGCCGCACGACTCACCGGAATGTTCCCGCGGTCGAACGTGGTCGTGTTCGGCCACTCGCACCTCCCCTGGAACAAGGAGGTCGTCCTCGACGATCGGACGCAACACCACTTCAACCCCGGGTCGCCGACGCAACGTCGGCGGGCTCCGACTCGAACCGTCGGATGGATCACCCTTGATGACGGACGCGTCGAATGCGTGCACGAACATCTCTGATGGTCGTCGAACGAGCAGTGCTCACCGGCGCGTGTTGCGCCCAGCCCGCGCCGGTCGGACGATCGAGCGTCGAGGTCCCGAATCGATGTCGAACCGACCGGGTATCCCGCATGTCATGCCACTGAACAACGTCATCAAGAAGTTCGAGAAATCGCGCGACAAGGTCGGGATCTCACCCGATGAGCAGATCCTGGCCGCGTGCATGACCGACCCCAAGGCAGCCGTCGGGTTGGCGATCGGAGGAGTGGCGGGGGCTGCGGTTCAATCTGCAATCAACACGAAGAAGAACGACCGGTCGACGAGCGACGGCCTGGCAGCGAGTTGGCCGGCCGGCCGCCACCTCCTCGCCATCACCTCTCGGCGGGTCGTGGTCTGTCGGATGAGCGCGATGACCGGCAAGCCCAAAGAGATGGTCGCCGAATGGCCCAACAGCGACATCGCAGCATTCGAGATCGAGAAGAAGGCAACCGGCTACCCGTTCGCCATCACCTTCGTCGACGGGTCCGTCGCCAGCGGCGAAGGCGCACGCGGCACTGGCGCCGACCTGATCGGTGACACCGCCGCATCGATCTGGAACTGACGGCTCACGCAGCTGGATTGTTCTTCTCCGGCGGCGAGTGCGCCCAGCGCACATGCGAACCGAGATGCAGTTCGTCGATGGTGGCGTGCGAACCGAGATCGATCGCCCCGGGTGCCGTTTGGTGCCGCTGCGGTCAGTTGCGCAGCGAGTAGGTGAGCATGGCGTTGCCCGCAGCAGTGATCTGGCTGTCGACGAGCTGCAAGCGGGTGAGAGGCACGCTGTCATCGAACACACGCCGGCCCTCTCCGATGATGGCCGGATGCATGGTGAGAGTCAGCGTGTCGATCACGCCGGCGAGGAACAGTGAGCCGACCGTCTCGATGCCGCCTGCGACCGTGATGCCGCCACCGTCTGACTCGGCGAGCGACCGAACGTACTCGACCGGATCGCCGTCGATCCGCACGCTGTTCCAGCCGAGATCGCCGTCGATCGTGTCGGAGACCACGTGCTTTCTCACCGGATTGATGAAGTCACCGAAACCATCGTCCGCGTTCTCCGGCCAGTAGCTCGACCACTCCGACCAGAGCTTGCGGCCGATCACCACGTCGGTGACGCCGGCGAGCGTCTTGCCCATCGCTTCGCCCTCCTCGGCCCCGAACGAATCGAACTGGAACAGATTCGGCGACTCGTTGACGCCGTTGACGGAACTGAACAGGTGAGCGGTGACGGAGCGGGACATGGTCGGCCTTTCGATCGAGCGGAGCCGGATGCGCCGCTGCTGAAAGTACAGACGACGTGGCCCGCTGAAACTGATCGGTCCTCGTCGATTCTTCTCGCCTGCCTCCGGTGGACCGCAGCGAATGGTGAATCGATGCTCGTAGCCCGGAGTCCGAGAAGCGGTGGTGGTTCAGTCGTCGATGGTGTCGGCGATGATGCGCCACACGTCGGGGTCGATCCCGAGGCCCATGTGGCTCGAGGCGACTTCGATGTTGACCGCGCCCGGGGTGTGCTCATCGATCGCATGGCGCCAGTCGACGACGCCGTCTCGCCGGCTGTAGATCGTGGTGATCGGCACCCGCATCGGGCGGCGGCGTCGCTGGGCGTTGATGCGATCGATCGTCTGGTGGCTGGGTTCGTCGTGGATCCACGGCGCCGACGTGTGGCGGATCCCGTTGATCGGTGAGCCGAGCGTGATGACCTGGGAGACGAGGTGAGGTCGGTCGCGTGTGACCTCGCGAGCGATCACGCCACCGAGGCTCCATCCGACGAGTACGACGGGTCGGCCGGCTTCGTCCACGGCCTGTTCGAGGCGGCGGGTGAAGCGCTGCAGGGTGTCCATGATGTCGGGGCCGTGGACACCCAGTTCCCAGCCTTCGACCTGATGACCGATGCGTTGCAGGTACCAACGCAACGGGATCGTGGATGCGTCATTGCCGGCCAGCCCTGGCAGCACGATCACGGAGGAGGGATTGGTCGTCCGCCGCACGAGGTGTCGTGAGGCCAGCGCCAACCGGAAGGGTTGGAGCGCCGTGCGCGACTCGGTTGCTGCAACGTGGCCTCCGAACTTCGCTGCGTTCGTCCAAGCGGTCACCGACACGACAGTCACTCGCCGATCAGCGCGCTGTGTCGAACGAAGCGGAGACGGCATCGACGTGGTGCTCACGGAGGCGGGTGTGCTGTTCGTCGGCGGCGTCGGCGCGCAGTGCAGCGTCGCTGGTCACGTCGTGGTCGAGAGCCGACACCGCGACTGCGTTCCACATCGCCCGGCGAACCGATGTGCTCGCCAGGAGCACCTCGATCTCGATCACTCGGGACAGCGGGCTGTATCCCGACAGTTGTCCGTTCATCTTCAACCGCCCGAACCGCTCCCCGATCAGCGCCGCGATCTTTTTGACGGGGTTGGGTGTTCCGCCGACGCGTTCGAGGAGGTGTTCCACGGCGACCTGGTCGGCGTCGTTCTGATCGACGACGGCCTGAAGCACACCACCCAGGTCGCTGCCGACGTTGGCCTTCGCGCTGCGCTCGGCGAGTGATCGCTCTCCGGCCAGGAGTGCACGATGGTCGTTCAGATAGATCACGAGGAGATCGTTCGGGTCAGATGGTCGACAACTCAGCACGGGAATCCAGTACCCGTTCCCGCCTGGATCCATTCGCGTGGCGATCGTGTGTGTCATCCGGCCCACATGGAATCGCCCCACCTCCGGTCGGGTACCACCGACACATGACTTCACGTCTCCCCGTCTCCGTCGGACCCATCTCGGACCACATCATCGCGTCTCTTCGCTGTGGCATTGCGCCTTCGGCGGGCTGTTCCTCGTCCGACCTCATGGATCCACTCGACCACGACCTTCAACTCGGCCTGTACGTCCTGAACGAACTCCACTACGGCGGATGGGCCGACGTGTCGGACGACTTCGAGTGGAACGCCGACGTGACGGCGCTGCGGTTCGAACTGAGCAACCGGTTCGAACAGCTCCTCCGACACGCTCTGCCCGGCGTCCATTCGGATCCACGCGACGAAGCGCACCGTCTCCTCGGTGTCGATGGCCTGTCCGTCTCCCGACATCTCCGCGACGTCGGAACCCTCGAGCAGGTTCGCGAATCGATGATCCTGCGCACTCCGTACCAGTCGAAGGAGGCCGACCCGCACACGTTCGCGATGCCGCGCTTCGACGGGCCGACGAAACGGGTGTTCACCGAGATCCAGTCGGGCGAGTACGGCGTCGGGCACCGCCGCTCGCACGCGGAACTGTTCGCCGACGCGCTCGAGGGATTGGGACTCGACTCGACGCGCAATGCGCACATCGACTCGTGTAGCGGGGCGTCTCTCGCAACGTCGAACCTGGTGACGCTGGGGGCGATGCAGCGTCGGCTCCGCGGGATGGTGCTCGGCCAGTTGTCGCTGTTCGAGATGGACTCGGTGATCCCGAACCAGGCGATGGTGGACTGCTGTGATCGACTCGGCCTCGATGCCGCGGTGCGCCCGTTCTTCCACATTCACGTCATGGCGGACACCGAACACCAACAGATGGTCGAAGCCGCATTCCTGACCGAGTACCCACTGATCGAACCGGACCAGGTCGACAACATGCTGCTCGCCATGCGAGCCCAATCGCTCATCGACCACACCATCGCCGCCGACACCGTCCCAACGTGGCAACAACACCGCAGCGCACTCGTCAACCGAGCTCCCGAGCGTCTCGCATCGTGATGAAGACATTCATCCGAAACTCCGCACGGATCGTCTACGGCGCGCCGCTGTTCGCGGTCCAACACGGTTGGCGCCAGCGCTATCTGCGTCGCAGCGAGAAACGAACCGACGAATTCAGCGAACCGCCTCCGCCCCTGGACCCGGCGACCGACGGGTCCGTTGCACAGCGGCGTGACGACGGGACCGGTCCGGTCGTCATGCGGACCTACACCGCCCGGATCCGTGGTGCGAATCTGTCGGCCGAGCAGCTCATCTCTCAGCTGCGGCGCGACCCGAACAGCCTGTCGCCACAACACATCGCAGGGTTCCACACGCCGAGCGGCGAACGTGCTCGCAATTTGGATCTCGGCCGTGAGTACGTGGTGGAGATCCCGGGTCCGTGGAACGGACCGGTCCGTGTCGACGGCGCCAGCGACACCTCGATCACGCTGGTCACCCTCGACGGTCACATGGAAGCCGGCCACATCCGCTTCACGGCGACGAACGACGGCTCGGGTCATGTCGACACGTTCCAGATCAGGTCGTGGGCGCGCGCCGGGGACCGACTGTTCGAACACCTCCACCTCGCGGCCGGAATCGGTCGGGAAGCACAGACCGCGATGTGGGTCCACACCTGTGACCGAGCCGTTCACGAGAGTGGCGGCGCACGCAGCGGACCCATCGCCGTCGACACCGAGATCCTCGAGGGATCCGAACGCAACCCCGACTCCTGACCGCAGTTGCGACCTCGGTACGGGTTGTTCTCGGCGATGTCGTTCGAGTTCACTCCCGACGGCATGACTCACCCTCTGCTGGCAGTGCTGCTCGATGCTGCGAATGGCAGGTTCCCGCCCGCCGACGGGGCCGTGACGTTCCTTCCCGGTCTGTCCGACGGGAATCGGGCCATCGTTGCGCTGACGGGGCACGCCTACGTCGCAACCGATCAGGCTGCCGACGAGTTCGACGATCTCGTACTCGACGGCTTCGGAGCGGCCTTGTCGCCGACGGCGATGTTGCGTGTGGCCGGCAACGGCGAGATCGGTGTCAACGACGTGGTGCTCGTCGCCAGAGGCACCGGTCGCGGGATGCAGACTCCGATCACCGACACCTGGGACGACCATCCTCGAGTTGCGCACGCACGCCACCTCCGTTCCAACGTCGAGGTCTACGGAACGGACGAAGGGTTCGTGACGCTGAGCACCGGGCTCGCCGGCCGCGTGGAGATGAGTGTCGAGATCGCCGACACGGAGCTGTCGTCGGGCATCGGTCGGCGACTGATCCTCGACGGTGTCGCAGGCGTCAGCGACGACCAGTACGTGTTCGCAGCCGTCGCTCCCGGCAATGCACGCAGCCTGCGGTCGTTTCTCGCAGCTGGCTTCATTCCGATCGGCGGCGAAGTCATCATCGATCGAAACACGTCGGAGGCGAGTTGATCTCGACGTGTGTTCGGCGCCACAGGATCTTCGAGCCGAGCCGCTGCGGTCGGTGCCACACTGGACAGCCCCACACCGAGGACGGTCATGATGAGTCCCCAGAACCAACCGAAGCAGTCAAGTCGAGGCCGGAACGAGGGTGGTTCGCCGGAACCGGACCTCACCCACCCAGACGCCCATCGCCCGCCGGCGTTGGAGACGCCGGTCACCCGAGCCCTCGAGGATCGTCCACCACTCGGGCCGATCGAGCGCCTCGACCACGACGCGCTGGTGGCCAACCAGGCGTCGGAACTGGCGGCGCCTCGCCGGAAGTACACGTGGAGTTCTCGCGTGCTGTTCTCGGTGATGGACCTCGTGTACGGCACCGAGCGCACGCTGGAGAAGTTCCGGGTGCTCGAGGTCGTGGCGCGTGTTCCGTACCAGGCGTGGGAGAGCGTTGCGTACGTCGCGATGACCCACACGTCGAAGAACCCGGACTTCGCTCGGCGCGTCTACGACCGGGCTCGCATCGCGCGAGTCGAACAGGACAACGAGCAATGGCACCTGTTGATCCTCGAGGAGTTGACGCGGGACCAGCGGCGACCGTGGCTGAAGGGTCGGATCATCCCCCAGGTCCTCGCTCTCTCGTACTACCAACTCTCGTGGATCCTGTTCGTGATCCGACCGAAGCGGAGCTACCAGCTCAACGCCGACTTCGAGGACCATGCTGCCCACGAGTACGCACTCCTCGTACAGGAGCATCCGGAATGGGAGGACAGGCCATTCGAGAGTCTGTTCCGCGGCGACTTCGGTGACTACGACAGCCTGGCCGACATGTTCCGTCAGATCGGATACGACGAGGCGCTCCATCGCCAGGAGAGCGAGATCATGATGACCCAGCCCCGCTACGCCTGAGGCGACCCATCATCTGCGTCGAGCGGTGCTCAGCCTTCGTCGATGAACAGCAACGCCGGTGTCTCGATCAACGTCTTGATCCGTTGCACGAAGATCGCCGCATCCCACCCGTCGACGATGCGGTGATCGAAGCTCGACGACAGATTGAACATCTGCCGTGGCTCGAACACGCCGTTGCCCCAGACGGGTCGCGTCTCCATCTTGTTGACGCCGATGATCGACACCTCGGGCGGGTTGATGATCGGCGTGGTGACGACACCCCCGAGGGCACCCAGTGAGGTGATCGTGATCGTCGACCCCGTCAGTTCGTCTCGCATGGCCGACCCGTCGCGCGCTGCCAACGCGACCCGAGTGATCTCCCCGGCGAGATCGCGAAGGCCTCGGGCCTCGGCGTGGCGGACCACAGGGACACGCAGACCGTCGTCGGTCTGCGTGGCGACGCCGATGTGGACCGCGTCGAAGATCGTGAGCTGCTCCTCCGGTCCGTCGTAGTGAGCGTTGAGGCTCGGCTGGTCCGCGGCGGCAACGACGATGGCACGCGCCAGGAACGGGAGCAGCGTGAGCCGAACGGCACCATCGGGCGCTTGCGCGTTGAGTTGGGCGCGCAGCCGCTCGACCTCGGTGGCGTCGATGGCTTCGACATAGGTGATGTGTGGGATCTCGGACCATGCCGCGCTGAGACGGTCCGCGATGCGGCGCCG
Organism: Acidimicrobiales bacterium; assembly: GCA_038259945.1. Classification (GTDB taxonomy): domain Bacteria; phylum Actinomycetota; class Acidimicrobiia; order Acidimicrobiales; family Ilumatobacteraceae; genus Ilumatobacter_A. The sequence goes on along the minus strand of JBBSOH010000005.1, from coordinate 7,317 downwards.
CACGCCACGCACGGCCTCGACCCGTCCCTCTGCCGAGCGACGTCGCGACGCACCCGGCGACCCGTTCGTGGTGAGAACTCGATCGAGGTCAGCGTGCTCGACTCGACCATCTGGGCCCGATCCCGGCATGGTCGACAGGTCGATGCCGAGCGCTGCAGCCCGACCGCGAACTGCCGGCGAGGCGATCGCTCTCCCCGATCGGCTCGTTGCGTCAGGCCCGGAATCGGCCTCGTCCGCTCGGCCGAGGGAATCCTCGGACGTCGACGCAGCGAGGTCCGGATCCGGTTCGGAATCTGAATCAGGCTCGGCCTCGGCCCCGGCGTCTGGCTCACCACCGGTGTCGACTTCGGGTCGCGGTTCGAGGTCTCCGCCCGTGTCGATCGCGATCAGATTGCTGCCGACCGCGAGAACGTCGCCTGGTTCTCCGTGCAGTTCGACGACCGTGCCGGAGACCGGCGACGAGATCTCGACGTTCGACTTGTCGGTGAGCAGCTCGGCGACGGACGATTCCGGCGTCACCTCGTCGCCGACCTCGACCATCCACGCGACCAACTCGGCCTCGGCCACGCCTTCACCGACGTCGGGCAACTTCATCTCGAACCGGCTCATGTCGACATCGTCCCTCTCAGCGCGTCCACCATCGCCGCCCCGACCCGATCGGGTCCGGGGAAGTACGACCATTCGTGAGCGTGCGGGTAGGGCGTGTCCCAGCCGCACACCCGCGCGACCGGAGCTTCGAGATGGAAGAAGCACCGCTGCTGGACCTGGGCACACAACTCGGCGCCGAAGCCGGAAGTCATCGTCGCTTCGTGCACGACGAGGCACCGGCCCGTCTTGGTCACCGATTCGACGATCGCTTCGACATCGAGCGGAACCAGCGTCCGCAGGTCGATGATCTCGGCGTCGATGCCCGTCTCCTCGGCCGCTGCCTGCGCAACGTGGACGAGGGTGCCGTAGGCGAGAACGGTGAGGTCGGCGCCCTCCCGATGGATCCGGGCCTTTCCGATTTCGATCGTGTAATGACCCTCGGGCACCTCACCGAGTGGGTGCTTCGACCACGGCACGATCGGACGGTCGTGATGGCCGTCGAACGGTCCGTTGTACAACCGCTTCGGTTCGAGGAAGATCACCGGATCGTCGTCCTCGATCGCCGCGATCAACAGACCCTTCGCGTCATAGGGGTTCGACACCACGACGGTCTTCAGTCCGGCGACGTGGGTGAACAGCGCCTCGGGGCTCTGCGAGTGGGTCTGCCCACCGAAGATGCCCCCACCGGTCGGCATCCGAACGACCAGCGGCGCCGTGAAGTCGCCTGCCGACCGGTGTCGGAGCCGGGCGGCTTCGGACACGATCTGGTCGTAGGCCGGGTACACGTAGTCGGCGAACTGGATCTCCACGCACGGCCGCAACCCGTAGGCCGCCATGCCCACGGCAGCGCCGACGATGCCGGCTTCGTTGATCGGCGAGTCGAAGCATCGACCCTTGCCGAACCGTTCCTGCAGACCCTGCGTGCACCGGAACACGCCACCGAAGTACCCGACGTCCTCGCCGAACACCACGACCCGGTCGTCACGCTCCATCGCGATCTCGTGAGCATCACGGATCGCATCGATCATCGTGACCATGTCAACGTCCTTCCAGCTTCGCAACCTGGTCGCGCTGTTCACGCAGGTGCCTCGGCATCTCGACGAAGACGTCGTCGAACATCGTCTCTGCCTTGCCGGTGTGACCGTCCTTCACCGAACCGTGCGACGACGCCTCTGCGAACGCTGCCTCGACCTGCGCATCGATCTCCGCCTGCATGGACTGTCGATGATCGTCGTCCCACTCCCCTGCCCCGTCGTCCAGAGCGACCAGGTGCTGATGGAGTCGCTCGACCGGGTCGCCGAGCGGGAAACGTTCGGCCTCGTCGGCCGGACGGTAGACCGACGGATCGTCCGACGTCGAATGCGCGCCACGCCGCAGCGTCACCCACTCGATCAGTGTCGGCCCGAGATTCGACCGGGCCCGCTCAGCCGCCCACTGCGATGCCGCGTACACAGCGAGGTAGTCGTTCCCGTCGACACGGATCGACGGGATGCTGAACCCGTACCCGCGGTCGGCGAACGTCGCCGACGCCCCACGTGCGAAGTCCTCCGGTGTGGAGATCGCCCAGTGGTTGTTCACGATGTTGAGGATCACGGGCGCCTGATACGTCGAGGCGAACACGAGGGCGGCGTGGAAGTCGGACTCTGCGGATGCGCCCTCGCCGATCCAGGCCGAAGCGATCTCGCTCCCACCCCGCAGCGCCGACGCCATGGCCCAGCCGACCGCCTGGATGTACTGCGTGGCCAGGTTGCCCGAGATCGAGAAGAACCCGTACTCCTTGGAGGAGTACATGATGGGGAGTTGACGACCTCGGAGCGGGTCGGCCTCGTTCGACAGCACCTGGTTGATCATCGTGACGAGCGGGTAGCCGGCAGAGATCAGCAGGCCCTGCTGCCGGTAGGTCGGGAAGTGCATGTCCCCCACGCGCAGCGCATGCTGCTGTGCGCATGCGATCGCCTCCTCGCCGAGGCATTGCATGTAGAAAGATGTCTTGCCCTGCCGGTGAGCTCGCAGCAGCCGAGCGTCGAAGCTGCGGGTGAGCATCATGTTCCGCAGACCTTCGACCTTGTCGTGGAAGGTCAGGTCCGGCACCCAGTCGCCGACAGCGCGACCGTCGTCGTCCAGCACCCGCACGAGTTGCTTGCGCATCAGTGCGACCCGCTCGACCTTCTCGTCCAAGGCGGGCTTCGCCATCTCGCCGGCGGCGCTGATGTAGCGGACCCGGTCGGCGGGCTTGTCGCCACGCGCCGGTTCGGGGATGCGGAGTTCCAGCACCGGGGTCGGCGGATCGGCGTCAGGCGGATCGTGCACTGCGTCAGCCATCGGGGCCGTTCCCTTCGCGCTGCACACCGCAGCGATCTTCGTCGATGCCCACACCTCCATGGTGCCACGTCCGACGACATGCGGATGACGCAAGGCAATCACGATTTCCCTCGGCGTCGAACCGCACTACGTTCGTGCGATGACCATCGCGTCTGCGCCGAGTTTCGTGATCGACTGCCCCGACGCGGGGGAACTGGGGCGGTTCCACGGCGAGCTGCTGGAGCGGTCGGTCCGGGTCGACGGTGACGAGACGCGATGACCAGAGTGAACGGGATCGGCACCGAGTCGTGCGGGTTTCCGGCAGCGAGGAGCGAACTCCTCGATCGGACGCGCAGGCGCTACTACGCCGCTCTGGCAACGTCGACGCCCGACGGTCGGCCCGAGGTCGCACCGCTCCGGTACGCCGTCACCGACGAGTTCGAACTGGTGATGGGCACGCTGCGCACCTCACGGAAGTACTCGAACCTCCAACGCAATCGACATGTTGCGGTCGTCATCTGGGACGATGACTTCTCGATCCAGATCGAGGGGACGTTCGACGAACCGACGGGTGGCGATCAGGAGCGGCTCCGACGATTCTTCGCCGGGGAGTTTCCGAAGGAGGCGACATTGCGTGCCGCCAGGGTGAACCACTCCTACTTTCGCATCACACCCGCATGGGCTCGGTACACCGATCTCACCGATGAACCGCCACGCGTGTCGACGCTCGACTTCGTCACCGAGACCGAGACGAGGCAGGCCTGGCCGGTGATCTCGGCCGACCGAGTCACCCACCCCTGACATGGTGACAGACCTGGACCCGACCGGTGCCGTGAGGTCGGCGCTCGCTGCGCTCGACGCAGCGGAGGATCTCGGCGCCGTGGTCGCTCGCGACGACGTTGCGGTTCTCGAACGGGTCGACGCAACGGGTCGCTCTGCGGCGACAGGCGTTCTCTCCGGTCGAACGGTCACGGTCAAGGACTGGATCGACGCCACGGGTTTCGTCTGCGAAGGGGAACAGCAGGAACGGACGGGGAGGCGACCGACCCGCGACGCCACGGCCGTGGCCCGTCTGCGAGCGGCCGGCGCCGTCGTGATCGCCAAGACGCAGCCCGGCAGCGACCACGCCATCCACGGACGGTGCCACCATCCATCCGATGCCAACCGCACCCCCGGGGGCACATCGAGTGGTGAGGCCGCGCTGATCGGTCGCGGTGCCTCGACCCTCGGGTTGGGGAGTGATTCCGGTGGGAGCATCCGCCTCCCCGCAGCCTGGTGTGGAGTGGTCGGGTTCAAGCCGTCGTTCGGACTGGTTCCGTCGACCGGCCACTTTCCCCGGGTCGGCACTCGCGCTGACGGCCGAACCGTGATCGGGCCGATGGCGGCCGACGTGGCACACGTTGCGGCTGCCCTCGAGGTGATCGCGGGACCCGATGGCGTCGACCCCGGCTGCTGTCCTGTCCCCGTCGGCGACGTCACCTCGGTTCGAATGGAGGGGCTCCGCATCGCGACGGTACGGCCCGACGAACGCTGGCCCGTCGCCGCGTCGACTGCAGCCGCCGTGGACCGTGCGGTGTCCCGTCTCGTCGGCCTCGGTGCGATCTCCATCGGCGCAGTGGAGCGCCTCGATCTCTCCGAGTCTCTCGACATCACCCAGCGATACTGGACGCGCGTCGACCTCACCGGAGCGGAATGCGACCGGCAACTGGTGGAGTGGGACCGGTTCTCCGGTCGGATGCTGCGCGCTGCGACCGACTTCGACATCGTCCTGGGTCCTGTCGTCGCCGACGTCGCCCCGCTCCACCGTCGACTCGTCGGCGACGACTACGTGTTCACCCTCCCATGGAGCCTCGCTGGCTGGCCGGCACTGAGCCTGCCGTTCGGCGTCGACCCCTCGACCGGCCTGCCCTTGGCCGTCCAGATCGCTGCTGTGCAATGGAACGACCACATCGTCCTCGCGACTGCGGCGGCACTCGAGCGTTCCGCCCTGCTCGACGGTCCGGTGGCGCCCTGACGGAGTTCACCGTCGGCGTCCATCACCTCGCCGCTCGCTGCGGCCACCTCGACCCCTCTCTCGTTCACGACCTCCCGAGGCGGTTCCACCGTCTGTCGTCGCTCGTCGGGTCGGGTGTTTCCCGCCGATCTCCGGGCACGTCCTGCTCGCTCGCCCCCGAACTCATGCCGATCGCGGCCGCTGATCCACCGATCCCGGCCAGGAAGTTTCGTCGGGCGATGCGTGGTCCGTTCGAATCCATTTCGGACTCCTTCGTGCTGAAGTGCCCGGCCCGTCGTCGAGGCGATCACATCATCCGGAACTCGTCACAACGAACCCGGGGGAATCCACAAGATCTGTGAAGGAAAGCGGCCGGCCCGCCGGCCGCACTCGGGTCTCACAGCCGTGTCGACGAGTGGCCGGTCGCCGGCGCAACATGCGCACCGGCGACCGTGATGACATCTACCCACGACGGCGCAGTGACCATTCGTCCCGCCTGATGAAATCCACGAGGCCATCAGGTCGAGTCAGAGGCGGACAGGTCAGGTCTGATCGACGGTCGATTCCCTGGCCCAGAACCGCACGTTGCGACATGCCTCCACGAAGTCGGTCGCGGACCGCTTCGACGTGACCGCGTGGTACCCGTCGTCACGCTCGCCTTCCTCGATGCCTGCTGCATCGAAGAGCACAGCGGCCCCCGCGGTGTGGGCGACGAACTTCGCGTGCGCGTGCGCGTCGGTCACGAAGTCCTTCGCTGTCGCGTCCTTCGACAACATCGCAGCAGCGTCCTCCGTCAGGACCACGGCAACGGCGTCGAACAGCACCGACGGCCCGCCATCGATCTTCTCGTCCACGTCGATCTCGTTGCCGTCGCTGTCCGTCACCCCGTGGACCCGGGGTGCGACGAACGCGAGTTTCGTGCCTTCCCTCTTCGCTGCCGTTCGGAGATGGCCGAGCACCTTGGCATCGGAACCGTGTGCGACGAGCACTCCGATCTTTCGGCCCCTGAACGATTGCAACGGCCCGTCGATGATCGACAACGCCGGGGACGGTTCGAGGTCGGTGCGGGTGGGCCGAGCAGCGTCCAGTGCGTCGGGAAGGTCGATTCCGAGGCCGTCTGCGACGGTGCCTGCGAGATCGTCGTCGACGTTGCGCAATCCGGCGACCATCCGCTGCTGGATGTCGAGGCGATCCACCTTGGACAGTTCGAACACGAACGCATCACCGATGTGGGTCTGCTCGGTTCCGGTCTGGGAGTCGAAGAACTGCTTGGCCTGGCTGTAGTGGTCGGCGAAGGACTCGGGTCGTGCTCGTCGCTTGTCACCATCAGCGTTCGCCGGGAACGATCGGAAGCCGCCGGCGGGATCCTCGCGCGGACCGCCTTCGTCACCCCACGAGTTCGGCTCGTAGTTCGCCCGCCCGAATGCCGGCGGGACGGTGGCCATGTGACCGTCCTGCTGGAAGTTCATCACCGGACAGCGCGGCGCGTTGACCGGGATGTGGGTGAAGTTCGGACCGCCGAGACGCTTCAACTGGGTGTCGAGGTACGAGAAGTTCCGGCCCTGGAGGAGCGGATCGTTGGTGAAGTCGATGCCCGGGACCACGTTCGACGTGCAGAAGGCAACCTGTTCGGTCTCTGCGAAGAAGTTGTCGACGTTCGCGTTCAGCGTCATCTTGCCGATTGGCGTGACCGGAATCTGTTCTTCGGGGATGAGCTTGGTGGCGTCGAGCACGTCGAACTCGAAGCTGTCGGCGAACTCGTCGTCGAACACCTGGACGCCGAGTTCCCATTCGGGGAGGTCTCCCGAATCGATCGCATCGTGCAGATCGCGCCGGTGGAAGTCCGGGTCGGCGCCGTTGAGCTTCACCGCCTCGTTCCACACGACCGACTGCACTCCGGCGAGCGGCTTCCAGTGGAACTTCACGTACCTCGATTCGCCTCGCTCGTCGATCAGCCGGAACGTGTGGACCCCGAAGCCCTCCATGAATCGGAACGATCTCGGAATGGAGCGGTCCGACATGATCCACATCAACATGTGGGTCGACTCGGGCATCAGCGACACGAAGTCCCAGAAGTTGTCGTGCGCGGTCTGCGCCTGAGGGAAGCCCGTGTGCGGTTCGGGCTTGGCTGCATGGACGAGGTCCGGGAACTTCATTGCGTCCTGGATGAAGAAGACGGGGATGTTGTTGCCGACGAGGTCCCAGTTTCCCGCCTCGGTGTAGAACTTGACCGCGAAACCACGGACGTCGCGAGCAAGGTCGGCCGAGCCCTTGTTGCCGGCCACGGTGGAGAAGCGGACGAACACCTCGGTCTTCTTGCCGGCCTCGCTGAACAGCTTCGCCTTGGTCAGTTCGGCTGCGCCGGCGTAGCTCTCGAACACGCCCTTGGCGCCGTAGCCACGAGCGTGGACGACGCGCTCGGGGATGCGCTCGTG
>JBBSOH010000004.1:0-37504 GCA_038259945.1 Acidimicrobiales bacterium | reverse complement strand
GGCATCACCGGCAACGCCGACCAACCCAACGGCGCCCAATTCACCGACCGACACGGCAAACCACTCGTCGAATCCGGAGCAAGACCCTGGCCCCCAGCGGGCCCGCCACCACCCATCGCCGGGACCTACGAACACCCCATCGGCGAACGCCTCGACACCCGCTGGCTCTACTTCAACGACGACCCCAACCGACCCCCACCACTCGGCGCCCTCCACCCGAGCCAACTCGTCGACCACTGACCACGTCGGCCAACGCCCGCCTGCCTTGAGCTGAGATCGGACGCGACCGGGACACGCCTCAGACGTCGAACGGGTCGGAGAAGGTGTCGCAACGGTTGGGGTCGCCGGACTGGAAGCCGACGTTGAACCATTTCACGCGTTGTTCCGACGATCCGTGGGTCCACCCTTCCGGGTCGACGCGTCCCTGGGTGGCCTGCTGGATCGCATCGTCGCCCACGGCAGCTGCGGCGTTCAGCGCTTCCTCGATCTCGGCGCCGCTGTCGAACTGGTTGCGTGCGTTGGCGTCGTTCGCCCACGCACCGGCGAAGCAGTCGGCCTGCAACTCGAGTGCGATCGAGTAGACGTTCGCGTTGCGCCTGTCACCCTGCTGCAAGCGGTTCATCTCGGCGTTGATCCCGAGAGCGTCCTGGACGTGGTGCCCGTACTCGTGCGCCACGATGTACTGCGCGGCCAGGTCGCCCTGGGCATCGAAGCGTTCCTGCAGTTGCGCGAGGAAGTCGAGGTCGAAGTACACGAGCTTGTCGGCCGGGCAGTAGAACGGACCGGTCTGGGCCGACGCCTGGCCGCACCCGGTGTTCGTGAATCCGGAGAAGAACACGGTCGAGGTGACCGGGTACTCGAGGCCGTTGAACGATTCGGGGTACTGGTCGGTCCAGTACTGCTGCACGTCGATCGTCGCACCGCACAGGATCTGCTCTGCCTCGCTGCTGCACGTGTCCTCATCGCCCCCCGTGCTCTGTTCCGAGGCCGCCTGCTCCGTTCCGCCGAGCCCCAGCGAGGAACCTGCGCCACCGCCGAGCAGTTTGGGCAGCAGCAACGTGGCGACCAGGACGAGGATGCCGACCATCCCCCCCTTCAACAGTCCGCCACCGCCCGACGACCGCCCGCCGCGCGATCCCCCGCCGAGCGCACCACCCAGGATGTCGCCGAGGCCACCACCGCCGCCCCCGGACTGTCCGCCGAGCGCTCCTCCCAGGATGTCGCCGAGCCCACCGCCGCCACCCCCACTGCTCCGTCCCGACGAGCCGCCGCTCCGGCGGTCCTGGATCATGGAGGAATCGCGCGAGCGGATCTTCGTCATCCGCACATCCTTCCAAATCCGCGCCGACTCCACCGCCCTCGATCACGATCCCGATCCCCACCTCGATCACGTCGACCAACTCCGAGACACCCCGGTTCGGCGCCGAGAACTGTCGACGAGAACTGTCGAACATGGAGCCGAGTCGACTCGGATGCCACCCAAGCCCAGACCGGAGTGCGGCGTTGCGCTGCGCTCGAACCGGCACCGACCTCAGCTCAGGCCGCGACGGGACCGACGTAGGCCGCGCCAGCCGACTGCGCCGGCACCGATCAGCGGCCCGGAATCGGCAAGCCGCGACGGCGTGATCCGAGCGCCCCGGCTGTACGGCAACCGTGTGTGCTCGTCGAGGGTCACCTGCGCCGAGTGGAAGAAGGTCGCAGCGAAGCCGAGCGCCACGCTGCCGCCCACCACGACGAGCGACAGGTCGAGCGCGTTGCACACCGACGCCGCAGCGAGTCCGACGAGTCGCCCTGTCCGTTGCATGATCTCGTATGTCGGCTCGGTCGGGGACCGCCCGGTGATCGCTTCGATCGCCAGACCGGATGCCTCGGCTTCGAGGCATCCCTGCGCCCCACAGCCGCACCGCCGGCCCCCCGGCTCGACGATCATGTGGCCGATGTGGCCGGCATTGCCGGTCGCCCCGTCGAGCAGCTCCCCGTCGAGCACCACACCGCCGCCGACGCCGGTCGAGACGGTGAGCGCACAGAAGTTGGGGTGCCCCTGGGCCGCGCCCAGCCAGCCTTCGGCCAGCGCCAGCGCCTTGGCGTCGAGGTCACCGAACACCGGGAGACGCGTCGTGTCCTGCAGCCGGGCGCGCAGCGGGAAATTGCGCCACGCCGGGATGTTCACCGGCGACACCGTCTCCAGGTGCCGAGCGACCGGACCAGCCGCGCCGACGCCGACGGCACGGATCTTCGCCCCGTGCTGATCGCGGGCCCGATCGGTGAGTTCCTCGATCATCACGGCGAGCGACCGGTAGTGCTCCTCGGGCACCACGTCACGCTCGACCTCGAATCGCGTTCGATCGATCAGTTCGCCCTTGGCCGTGACGAGTCCGGCGGCGAACTTCGTGCCGCCGATGTCGATCGCGAGCACCACGTCGGGTGAGGAGCGATGCGGCGGAGCGACTGGGGCCTCGGTCGCAACCTGCGTGGGATCCGAGAGCCCGGTGGTCTCGGCACCGGACTCGGCATCGTGCGCCGCAACCGGGTCGGGACGCTGCGTTGCGAGCGTGGGATCGTCGGGGCCGTTCCCGTTTCCTTCGAGCGCGTTGTTGCTCTGTCCGTCCGACGTGGCGTGGTCGCTCATTGCCGCCGACGGTATCGGTTCGACGCCCACCGTCGCCGACTCTCGACACGGCCGAAGCGAGCACACCTCCCGTCGGCGGATCCGAGCGGACGGAGGCCGGCAGCGAGATTTCGGGATTTCGTGCTCTACTTGGATCGCCTTCGCGCCGATAGAACTTTTGATCGCAATGATTCGTCCTCGCCCATCCCCGTCCCGAGTACTCGCGGAACAACACCTCCCGATGCCCGAATCGGGCGCGGACCATCGCGCGACTGCACGCCGACGCGTCCCGCTTCCCCTCGTGAGCGCGCTCGTGGGTGCACTCGCCGTCACCTCGCTGCCGTCCGTCGCATCGGCAACGCCGGGAGCGCCCGTCGCGCCGACCACCGTCGCCCCGACCACCACGCCCACTCCTGCCCCGACCACCACGCCCACGACGGTCGTACCCGCCACGACGCAACCGGCGGCGGCACCCACGGCCACCACCACCACCACCACCACGACGACCACGCCACCCGTCGCCACGACTCCGACGGTCCTCGTGCCGCCCCCGTCGGCGACCGTTCCGGCTGTCACGACCACGACCACGCCACCCGTCCCCACGCCGCCCACGACCGCCGCGCCCGGCCCGGCTGCTCCCACTGCTCGCAACATCACCGTCTACCCCGAGCAGATGCAGTACATCCTCGCCACGATCCGCTACCTCGAGTCACGCGGCATCTACACGATCCCTCCGAACAGGGGCAACGCGTCGGGTGCCTACCAGTTCATCGGTTCGACGTGGAACAACTACGGCGGCTACGCGCACGCCTACCTGGCACCGCCCCACATCCAGGACGAGCGGGCGGCCAGCGACGTCAACAAGTTCCTCGCCCAGTTCGACAACGACGTGTCGATGATCCCGGTGATGTGGTACCTGCCCGCAGCGGCGCGGAACCCGGCGCTCATGGACGTGGTCCCCCTGCCCTCGGCCGGCAACGTACTCACCATCCGCGAGTACCAGACCCGTTGGCTCGGCGTCTTCGCCTCGATCTCGGGCAAACCGATTCAGCTTCCCCAGACCGGCCCGGTCGATCTGTCGGCCCTCGCCGGTTTCGCCCCCGAGGTACCGCTCTCGTCGATCGAGTCACCAGCGATCTCCTACCCCGTGCTCGGCCCCTCACGCGTGGCGATCCCCGAATGTGACGACGCCGTCCAGATCGAAGTGGCCGACAACGACAGCGGAGCCGACAGTGCGGCGACCGATGGCCCGAGTCGAGCCGACAACGAGGCTGCCGGACTCTGTACCCCGCAGGCCCCGGGCATCGTGTTCGGCGTCAAACTCCAACCCGTCCTGGTAGTGGCCGACGGCGTGGTGACCGACGTGCGCAACGTCGACGGCAGCGCGATCACGGTCACCGTGACCGATCCGAACGGCACGAGCTACGTCTACTCCGGATTCAACGACGACAACCCGGGCACGGCCGATGGTCAGGCTCCCGACCACCTCCGACTGTCGGCGCTCGCCGCCATCGGTCGCGAGGTACGCGCCGGGCAGGTCATCGGGTTCATGGGCGACACCGACCCGTTGCCGATCGGTGTTCGCGCCGACGTCCCGACCGACGCAACGATCGAGATCGACCCCGACGCAGTCGCCCCGCACATCCGGATCACGATGGTCGACATCGCCGGCAACCCGATCGACGCCTTCGGCCCGATGATCGACGCTCTCTTCCGCCAGACCTGCCGGGTGATGATCGGTCAGTGGTCGATCCCCGCGAACGGAAGCGATCACGAGCCGGTCACGATCGAGACCACCGACGACGACGACGAGATCGATTCCGAGTGGGTCATCACGGCTGACGGCCGGGTGACCGCAAGCGGCTGGGGGGCACTGGTCAACCCGAGCGAGAGTTGCGGCTACGCCCCGAACGTGGCCTTCGGACCCGGAGCGGGCGGGGCCGACATGGGCCTCGTGCACTGGCTCGACCCGATCGTGCTCCCCACCGACGTGTGGATCGTGCTCGCACTCCAGGACGAGCACACCATCCCCGGCCTCGTCAGCCGCTGACACGCCAACCCAAGCAGACACCGTTTGGTTGTCAATCGGTGTCGCTGACACCGTTTGGTTTCTCAGGCGGGGTGGCGGTTCCACGGCAGATCAGCCAGGAACCGTTGGGCTGCGGGATGAGGGTCCATCACCGGAGTGTCATCGGGATGAGCGAGCACGCGCGGGTCGAGATGCGACTGGCAACTGGGGCACCAGTAGAGCAAACGACGCGGCTGGCCCGTGCGAACTCCGTCGACCGAACCGGGGCAGCGCGGGCACTTCTGCCCGTTTCGCCCGTAGACGGCGAGTCGACGGCCCTCGTGCGACGCTGCGACTCCGCCACGGTGGAGTTGTGCACGCACGAGTGAGGCAGCCGTGTTCACGATGCGCACGGCGTCGGGCTCGGTGAGTTCACCGACCGGGGCGAACGGACTCAGACCGGTCACCCAGAGCACCTCGCAGCGGTACACGTTGCCGATTCCCACCATGACCCGTTGATCGAGCAGCACTTCACTGACCCGCGCCGCGGCGTCCTCGTACGAGAGCAGCAGGTTCACGACCAGGCCGAGGTCGGCATCGGACTCCGCGAGGTCGGGGCCCAGTCGGCCACTGCCGGGGTGGCGCCGCTTGTCAGGGCGGCGGTAGGTCTCGACGTCGTGTGCGTTGAAGCACACGGCGACCCAACTGTCGTTCTCGATCGAGACCCGCATCTGCTCATACGGACGGCGCCACTTCTCGCCCTGCCGGTAGACGTGCCACGACCCGCCCCGCCGAAGATGGGTGTGCAGGATCATCCCGTTGTCCCACTCGATCTCGAGGTGTTTGCCGTGGGTCTCGACATGCTCGACCGTACGGCCGGCCTGGGGGACGGGCCCGACGAGTCGGGGCGAATCGAAGCGGGTCATCGCCTTGCCACCGAGCGCAGTTCGCAGGGCGCTCGCAGCTCGTTGAATGGTGACTTCTTCCGGCATCCCGGCCGTCACTCTACGCGACCCGCGATCGCCGGAGTGGACAAAGAACCGAGCGTGCGTCACGTCCGACGCTTCGTGGCGCGCGCAGACCGTGGTCGGGCCGGATGCCGGGTCAGGGCAACTTGCCAACGTGCGCGAGCGCGAGCCGGATCAGGCGATCGTGGCCGCTCGTCATCTGCTCGCGCACCTCGTTGCCGACCGCTTCTTCGGGCGAGAACCACGTGAGGTCGAGTGCCTCCTGCGTGGGCTCGCACTCACCCTCGACGGGCACGACGTACGCGAGCGACACGGCGTGGTGCCGCGGGTCGTAGAAGCCCGAGCGGTCGGGGTCGGGGAAGTACTCGACCACCGTGAACGGGGTCGGGTTCGGCGGGACGCGCGGAAACGCCATCGGACCGAGATCCTTCTCGCAGTGGCGCATCAGCGCTTCGCGCACGCGCTCACCGAAGAGCACGCGCCCGGTGACGATCATCCGGCTGATCGTGCCGTCGGCGGCGACCTTCAACAGCATGCCCACCTCGGTGACGTTGCCGAGGGAATCGACCCGGACCGGCACGGCGTCGACGTAGACGATGGGGACGTTCGCGCGCACGGTCTCCATGTCCTCGTCGGAGAGCCATTTGGTCGAGGTCTCGGTGGTCCCGTGGGAGTCGGTGTCGGTATTGCTCACGGGTCCGATGATCCCACGTTCGAGCACTGCGCACGCAAACAACCACGTCACATGTCCATGTTTGGGTCAGACCCAAACATGGACATCTAGCCTGCCGCGATGGACGTGTTCGTGGATTCCGAGACCGCACCCCTCCGCTCGGTGCTCGTGGGGTACCCGGACAACTTCTTGCAGGTCGATCCCGAGATCATCAACGAAACGCAGCGGCAGTACTACTTCGGGGCCGACGCACCCACCCCCGAGGCGGTGACCGAGCAACTCAACGGCTTCATCGAGGTCCTCGTGGCTCGCGGGATCGACGTCCGCCAACCTCATCCGCTGCCCTATCTGCCCGACCAGATGATGACCCGCGACATCGGCGTGGTGATCGGCGACACCTTCGTCGTCACCACCATGGCGGCGCGCAGTCGGCGCCACGAGTGGCGTGGGTACGCCCACCTGTTCGAGCACTTCCCCGAGCACGTCAAGGTGCTGTTCGGACCCGAGGACCTCGTGATCGAAGGCGGCGACGTGATCGTCGACCGCGGCAAGGTGTTCGTGGGGATCGGTCAGCGCACGACGCTCGCCGGCGCCGCCTGGCTGATGCAACTGGTCCCCGACTTCGAGATCGTGCCCGTCAACCTGAACGGACTCGACGACGGCGAGGACGTGCTGCACCTCGACTGTTCGTTCCTGCCGGTCGGTGACGGACACGCACTGATCTACCCGGGCGGGATGCGCGACATCCCGGCGACGCTGCGCGACACCTACGACCTGATCGAGGTGACCAAGGAGGAGCAGCAGATGCTCGGCACCAACGTGTTGTCGCTCGCTCCCGACTGCGTGGTGTCGCGCGAGGACTCGACCCGGATCAACGCCGAGATGCGTGCGCGCGGCATCGAGGTCATCGAACTGCCGTATTCCGAACCACCCAAGACCGGCGGGAGTTTCCGCTGCTGCACCCTCCCCCTTCACCGGGCGTTCTGATGGCCGCTGCAGACGCCGAGCGTTGGGACGCCCGACACGCCGACAGCAACGACCAGCCCACGGTTGGGCGCGTCCCCATCGCACTCGACCGAGCCGGCGAGGCGACCGTCGGTGATCTCCCCACGAGCGGCACGGCCTTGGACGTCGCCTGCGGACTCGGGGCACAGACGCTGTGGCTCGCCGAGCGGGGCTTGCAGGTGCAGTCGCTCGACATCTCGACCGAGGCGATCACGTCGCTGTCGGAGTCCGCCGACCACGCCGGCCTCGCCGACCGCATCTCGGGAGAGGCGTGCGACTTCGACGGTGGCCTGCCGGACGGCCTCGGGCCGTTCGACGTCATCGTCTGCCAGCGATTCCGGGCGCCGCACCTGTACGAATCGTTCATCGAACACCTCCGCCCCGGCGGCTGGTTGGTGATGACGATCCTGTCCGAGACCGGTGCCGACGACCCCGGCGAGTTCCACGCACCGCCGGGCGAACTCACGCTGTTCTTCGACCGACCCGGCTGCTTCCTCGTCGCGCATCACGAAGCCGACGGCGAGGAGTCGATCGTCGTCCGACGAACCTGAAACCAAACGGTGTCCGACACCGAATGAGCGTGGAGCGACGGGTGCGGGCTCTGCGATGTCTCATTCGGTGTCTGACACCGTTTGACGGTTCGATCCCGCAAGGAGGACTTCGCGGAGGGTCTTGTCGTCGGGTCCGGCCGTGGTGGTGGCCATGAAGTCGAGCAGCGACGCCGTGAACTTCTCCGGCGCTTCGACGTGCGGGAAGTGCCCGACTCCTTCGAGGATCTCGAGGCGACTGTTCTCGATCGCCTCGTGCGCCCGGATGCCGTGCTCGACCGGGATCACGCCGTCCTTGTCGCCCCACACGATCATCATCGGGACGCGGGCCGCGAGATACAGGCGATCCGTCGCACTGACCGTCTGCCCACCGGGCTCGATCACACCGCGCATCGTCTTCACGAAGGCCTGGCGATTCTCGGCACCAGCGAGCGAGGCGTAGGCCCGCCACATCTCGCCCAGACGTTCGGACCGGATGTTGCGTCGACCGAGGAAGCGGCCGACATCGTTCGCACGGTCCACCACGAAACCGGGGATCCCGAGCGGCATCAGGTATTCCGCACCGGGCAGAGCGAGCATCCGCAGGAGCGGTGACACCTCACGGCCCAGCCCGCCCGAACCCACGAGCACCAGACGATCGATGAGGTGCGGGTACTGGTACGCCAACTGCATGGCGACCCCGCCACCGAAGGAGTGCCCGACAACGGTGACGCTCGCGACGTCGAGCATCGCGAGCATGTCGCGCAGACCACTGGCGAACGCTCCCAGCGAATAGTCACCTCGCGGCTTGGCCGACTCCCCGTGGCCCAGCAGGTCGGGCGCGATCACGTCGTACTCGGCGGCGAGATCGTCGATGGTGGAGTCCCAGGTCTTCGAGCTCCCGGCCAGCCCGTGGATCAGCAGGATCGACTCGTTCGCCGGGTCACCCGCTCGCCGGAAGCCGACCTCGTGACCGTGGATCGTCACGTGCTGCAACGGCAGGCGGTGTCCCATCGCACAAGTATCGCCCGTGCCTCCGGTCGAGAGGAAACGGTCGGCTCTGCTCGATCGAACCGACGGATCGACACTGTCGAATATCGTCGGATCGATGAGCGATGACGCGACCCACGGCCGTACTGGGTCAGACCCACTCCGGCCGACCGCTGGGCGAGCACGGATCGTCGTCACCGGGCGCATCCCGGACTCGGGGCTCGAGATCCTGCGTTCGTCGGGTGAGGTGTGGGCGTGGACCGAGGACGAGCCGATCCCGACCGACGTCCGGGATGCACGACTCGCCGACGCCGATGCCGCCGTGACATTGCTGACCGACCGCGTCGACGACGCGTTCCTCGCTGCCGCGCCGAAGTTACGAGTGGTGGCGAACGTGGCAGTGGGATACGACAACGTCGACATCGACGCCTGCACGGCACGCGGCGTGACCGTCACCAACACGCCCGGAGTGCTGACCGATGCAACCGCCGACCTGACGTTTGCCCTGCTGCTCATGGTGACCCGGCGACTCGGTGAAGGCGAGCGGCTGATCCGTTCCGGGGCCCCCTGGAAATGGGGGATGTCGATGATGCTCGGTGCCGGTGCGCAGGGCAGGAGGCTCGGCATCGTCGGCATGGGGGCGATCGGCGAGGCGGTCGCCACTCGTGCACGTTCCTTCGGAATGGAGATCGCCTACCACAACCGCAGCGCCGTCGACCGAGAGACGGAGCAGCGACTCGGCGCCGTGCTGCTGGGTCTCGACGAACTGCTCGCGTCGAGCGACGTGGTCTCGTTGCACTGCCCCTCCTCCGAGGCAACGCATCACCTGATCGACGCCGCGGCGCTCGCCTCGATGCGCTCGGACTCGTTCCTGATCAACACCGCGCGCGGGCCGATCGTCGACGAGGCGGCTCTCGTGGTCGCGCTGACGAACGGAACCATCGCCGGTGCAGCGCTCGACGTGTACGAGAACGAACCCGTTGTGCACCCCGGCCTGCTCGGACTCGACAACGTCGTGATGATGCCGCACCTCGGGTCGGCGACCGTGGAGACCCGAGGAGCGATGGCCGACCTCGCCGCCAGGAACGTCGCAGCGGTCCTTGCGGGCGATGCGCCGATCACTCCCGTCAACGGTCGGTGAAGCGGGAACAGCCGTCGCACAGGCGCTGTTGTCATCCACCATGCAGATCTCGGACGCCATCGAATTCGTGCGCGACAAGCGCCACGGCATGCTCATCACGACCAAGTCGGATGGTCGACCCCAGTCGTCGAACATCGCGTTCCACGTCGACGAGGGCGACCGGATCCTGATCTCGGTGACCGACGGTCGTGCCAAGACGACCAATCTGCGGCGCACCCCGCGAGCGTCGCTGCACGTCAACCGCGACGACTTCTGGGCGTACGTCGTGATCGAAGCCGACGTGAAGCTCACTCCGGTTGCCACCTCGCCCGACGACACCACCGTCGACCGACTCGTCGACTACTACCGCGCGGTGGCGGGCGAGCACGATGACTGGGACGCGTACCGTCAGGCCATGGTCGACGAAGGCCGGCTGCTCCTCACTCTCCGCGCCTCCCACGCCTACGGCATGCTCGACCGGTAGCCGGCCACGACGGGTTGACGGTCCGACGATCGGGGTAGACAGGGCACATGATCGGAACTCGCACCATCGCCCGCTCGCTGCTCGCCTCCGCTTTCGTCGTCCTCGGGGCGAAATCGCTGATGCGGTCGGAACAACTGGCACCGGTCGCAGAGCAGGTCACGGACCCGCTCACCGATGCCGCAGGTGTCGACACCAGTCCGGAGAAGCTCGTGCAGGTGAATGCCGCTGTGCAGATCGCCGGCGGCGCACTCCTCGCACTCGGAATCGCCCCACGACCTGCGGCACTGGCACTCGGCGCCTCCCTCGTCCCCACCACGCTCGCGAGTCACCGGTTCTGGGAGTCCGACACGCCGATGCAGAAGGAACTCGACACGATGGGTTTCGTGAAGAACGCGGCGATCCTCGGCGGCCTGATCTTCGCTGCGCTCGACACCGGCGGGCGACCCTCGGTGTTCTGGAGCGGGAAGAAGGCAGCAGCGAGCGCGGCCGACGCCGTGTCGAGTGCAGCGCAGCACGCCTACACGACCGTGGCGAACTGATCGAACCGCCACCGGTTCGTTCTTTTCACCACGCGCCGTTTCCACCGACATTTCATCTCATGCAGCGCGGATTTGGCAGAGTGTCTCCGTGCCATTGACCGGAGCGGGGGCTGCCCGACTGTACGACGACCACGTCGACGCCGTGCACGCGCTGATCACCCGACGGCTCGGGACCGCATCGAGTTCCGAGGTCGTCGCCGAGACGTTCGAGCACGCGCTGCGCTCGTGGGATCGCTTCGACACCCAGCGCGGGACGGAGCGTCTGTTCCTGATCGGTGCTGCGGTGGCGGTCCTCCGGCGACACAGTGCGACCGAGCGTGAGTACCTGCAGTCTCTGCACGTCCGTCCGGGAGCCGGCCCCGTGGCGAGGATGGTCGATCCTCTGGTCCCCGGTGGCACCGCACACGCGCCA
Organism: Acidimicrobiales bacterium; assembly: GCA_038259945.1. Classification (GTDB taxonomy): domain Bacteria; phylum Actinomycetota; class Acidimicrobiia; order Acidimicrobiales; family Ilumatobacteraceae; genus Ilumatobacter_A. Next base: position 26,170 of record JBBSOH010000004.1, on the reverse strand, counting down.
CGCGTCGTGCAGCACGAGGCGAACCGCGACCTGTTCGCCACCGACGCAACGAAGGATGTCCCGAGCGGCTCCCGCCTGATGACAGCCGTGTCGGAACTCGCGCCCGACGATCGAGACATCGTCCTGCTCTCACTCTGGGAGTCGTGCTCGCATGCGGCGATCGCCGAGGCACTCGACCTGTCGGTCGGCACCGTCCGCTCTGCGCTCGGTCGCATCCGCCGCGAACTGAAGGCCGCGATCTCCGAACCCGGGAGCACCTCGTGAACGTGTTCGACGAGATCCAGGGATCGCGTCCAGGAGTCGAACCGATGCCGATGGGGCGCCGACGTGAGATCCGCGAATCGCTGTTCGGAATCGGGCACGGGGATACGACGCGGAACATCACCGGGCGTTCCGAGAGTGGCGCAGTCGTGTCCACGGCTCCGCACGGGATGCGTCGCCCGATCGCCAAACGACGGCGTCCGGCCGGGTCACTCGCCAAACTCGGCGCCGGGCTCCTGGTGTTCGCTGTCCTCGGTGCGGTGGTGTGGTCGTACTCGACTCGCGACGAGACGATCGCCGGCACTCAGCCCACCAGCACGACCTCCACGACCACGACGACGACCACAGTCGCGCCGGTCACGACCACCGCCGCGCTCGCGCGCACCGGCGTCACCGCGGGCACGCCGCTCGCCGTTCCATCCGCATCGCTGCCCTTCGACGAAGCCGCTGTGCAGCCCGCGATCGCAGGCAGCAGTGCGGTGGTGCTCGGGGCGCCCGACGGCACCGAGGTGTGGATGGCGGAGTTCGACGGTGACCGTGCGGATCCGTCCGGGCTCGACATCCGTCAGGTGGGGGCGCTCGGGGTGGGCGTCGACCGCGACCGCGAGGACGGCGCGCTGGCGTCGTACCGCCCGCAGGTGGAATGTGGCTTCGTGATCGTCAACGATGCGATCGGCCAACCGCTCGACCGTCAGCCGGTGATCGACCTGTTCTCGGCGATGTCGATCGACGGCGACGCGACGATCGACGTCACGTTGCCCACCGACTGGTCGGTGTTCTCACTCGGCGAATCACGGACGATCTACTCCGCCCGGTTCGACGTCCCCGTCGATCCCCCGGCGTCGGGCGACGGAAGCGACCCCGCCGACGAACAGGGCGACGACGAACAGGGCGAACTCGACGGTGGTGGTCCGAGTGCGTCGGTGCTCCTTCTCCAGACCCCCGGCGGGTCGTTTGCCGAGTTGATGTTCGGTGGCCGCCAACTCGACCCGGTCGCCTTCCTCGGAGGGCCGGCTTTCGTGGAGATCGATTCGCCCGACCCGGCACTGGTGAGCGTGTTCTGGCAGGACTCCACCACGGTGTTCAACCTGAGTTCGACCTCGGCGACGCTGGCCGATCTCGAAGCGTTCGCAGCGTCGTTGGCGCCCGTCGACGTCGAACAGTGGACCGCCCGATTCGGTGCCTCCGACCCCGCCCCTGCCGCGGTCGCGCCGCAGTGCGCACCTCAGCCGTCGTTCGGCCCGACGTTCGAGCTCTGAGCCGTCCACGGACCGGATCGCCCAGCCGCTCGTGATCGTCCTGCGACCGAGCGCCGCAACACGTTTTAGTACTGAATGAAGCGGGCATGCCTGATGCATGAGTTTCCCCCTCGCCCTCGTCGTCGTCGCCGCTGTCGTGTTCTTCGGGCTCGTGTTCGTCGCCGTCAATGCGGCCGGCACCCGGCTCACGGGAAAGCAGATCGACGAGGATCCCGACGTCCGCAAGCACGTCGACCCCGACAAACGTGACGACGACTTCCCCATCGACGCCGAGTTCTGACCCTCGACGACCACGTTCCACCACCCCCGGGGGCACGAAGCAGAATTCGATGGTCGTCGACTGTCGGGTGTGGCCATCCGGCCGAGATGCCCGTCAGTGGTCCGCGCGCTCGCCGCTGTGAGCAGCGGGTTCGACGGCCTCGACGGCGAGGATCGCTTCCACTCCGGGCCAGAGGAGATGCGTGAAGTCGTCCGCGATGTCGTCGGCGGTCCTCCGGGGCCGGTCGCCTTCGGTGTCGTACGACTCGATCCACATCAGCGTCACGATCTGCAGCGCTCCGATGATCGAATGACTCCAGGTGAGAGGTGACGTCGTCTTCCCGAGCCCTCCACCGGCGGCTTCGAACAGATCGATGATCGTGCGTGCCGAGCGATCGATCCTGCGGCGCAGCGGACCCATGCGCTGACCCGCTGCGTTCACGAACAGGTACAGGTCGCGATGTTGCCCGACTGCCGACAGATACGCACTCACCGCTGCCACGAACATGTCGCGCGGCGCGGTCCCGATGCTCCGCGACGAAGCGACCGCGTCCACGATGCGGTCGACGAGGACGTCGGACATCGCGTCGATCACGGCGTCGCGGTCGCCGATCGTGCGGTAGAGAATCGGTTTCGTGACGGCTGCCTCGGCGGCGATCTGGTCCATCGTGACGTCGGTTCCGATCGACACGATCGCCCGTTCGGCCGCAGCCAGCAACTGTGAGCGATCGGCGAGCACCGACCCGCCCTGCGGGCGACCCCGCGGCCGCGGGCGATCGGGTCCGGCTGTCGTGCGTCGGGTCACACCACGACCGTAGCGGCCGACGAGATTTATTTACTCCGAGTAACTTCAGACGTTCGACCACTGTTACGTTGGTCACATGACAATCGAATCGCTCGCTCCGACCGACGCATTGCCATGGCACCTGCGGAACAACTGGGCGCCCGTGCTCGACGAACGCACCGACACCGAACTGCGCGTCGACGGAGTGATCCCGCCGGAGTTGGTGGGCACCTACGTCCGCACCGGACCGAACCCGGCGTCGGGCACGTCGGGGCACTGGTTCTTCGGCGACGGCATGTTGCACGGCGTCCGCCTCGCCCACGGCAAGGCCGAGTGGTACCGCAACCGCTTCATCCAGACGCCGAACATCTCCGACCCGCTCGACGATCCGATGGCCGGCATGGGCGACCTCACCCGCGGCACCGGCAACACCCATGTGATGCCTCACAACAAGCAACTGCTGTGCCTGGAGGAAGGGCACTGGCCGTGGAGGGTCGACACCGAACTGAACACGCTCGGCGTGCAGGACTACGGAGGCGAGCTCACCTGCTCCATGACCGCGCACCCCAAGGTCTGCCCGATCACCGGTGAGCTGATCGCATTCAGCTACCTGAGTCCCGAACCGCCCTTCCTCAACTACATCCGCATCAGCCCGGATGGCGAACTCGTGCAACTGGAAGGCATCGAGCTTCCGAACATGGTGATGATGCACGACTTCAACGTCACGCAGAATCACGTCGTCTTCATGGACCTGCCGGTGTGCTTCGATCTCGGCGCACTCGAGACCGGCCTCCCGTTCAAGTTCGACCGTGACGCCGGCGCCCGCCTGGGCGTGATGCCGCGCAACGGAACCAACGCCGACGTGCGCTGGTTCGAGATCGACCCGTGCTACGTGTTCCACCCCGTCAACGCCCACGAGTCGGGCAACTCGATCGTGCTCCACGTGTCGCGCCAGAAGGAGGCGTTCGGGGCGAGCAACGACGACTACGCGGAGGTCGGTCGGCTCTGGAAGTGGACGATCGACCTCGATGCCGGCACCGTCACCGAGGAACAGGTCGACGACCGCCCGGGCGACTTCGGTCGCGTCGACGACCGCCTCGTCGGGCTCGACGCTCGCTACGGCTACCTGATGGCGATGGCCGGCGAGGGCAACAGCGAGGAGCCCGTGTACGGCTCGGCGTTCTGGAAGTACGACCTCGGCACCGGCGCGTGCGTCGAGCACCGACTGGGCGACGGGGTCCGTGGCGCCGAGCCCGTCTTCGCTCCCGCTTCGGCTGACTCCGGGGAGGACGAAGGCTGGATCATCAGCATCGTCCACGACACGACCTCCGATCAGTCACGGCTCGTGATCATCGACGCCCAGGACTTCGCATCAGCACCGGTCGCCACGGTCCACCTGCCACGTCGCGTGCCGTACGGTGCGCACGGCAGTTGGGTGCCGGACACCGCGATGGCCTGAGCGCCACCGCACCACATCCATCAGATCACCAGGGGACACACGGGGGACATCATGATCCAGAATCATCGGCTGCAACGGGGGTCGGCGGCCATCGCCGTGATCGGGCTGGTCCTCGCTTCGTGCGGCGGCAGTTCGGACGACGCCGGCGACGCGCCCGACGCGTCCACGGCCGTCACCGAGTCGCCGCTCGACACCGCTGCGGGGTCCGACATTCCTCCGGACGCCACCGACGGCGGGACCGCCGACGACACGATCGCCGACGACGCCGCTGCACCGGACGTCACGACCGCAGAGGATGCCCCGGAGGACGGAGGCGATGCAGACGGCTCCGAAGGCGACGATCAAGCGGGTGACGATCCTGCCGGCGAGCAGGGATCGGGCGACGGGTTCGGTTCGCTCGGGCCGGCATCGGGCGAGCCGATCGTGTTGGGGATGGTGAACACCGAAGGCGCAGCGGGGCTCGACTTCCCCGAGATGCGCACCGATACCGACCTGGCACTCGCCTATCTCAACGCTCATGGCGGCTTCGGCGGTCGACCCGTCGTGATCGAGCACTGCACGGCGGCCGGCTCGCCGGAGACCTCGCAGGCGTGCGCGCAGGAATTGAGCGGCAAGGGCGTCGAGATGGCGCTGCTCGGCCTCGACCTGTTCCCCGGCTACGACACGTTCGCCGCCTCGGACATCCCGGTCGTCGGCGCGCTGCCGATCCTGCCTCCCGACTACACCGCCGATGCGCTGTTCGTCACCGGCGGCAACGCCACCACCATGGCGGCCATGGTCGCGCTCGCCGTCGAGGAGTTCGATGCGCAGAGCGTCGGCATCGTCAGCGCCGACAACGCCGGGGCCAACGGTTCGGAGGCGTCATTGATCGGCGCCCTCGACAAGGCGGGCATCGCGTACAAGTCGGTGAAGGGCGGCGACAACGAGACCGACGCCGGTTTCCAGGGACTGATCCGCGAGGCCAACAGCGACAACCCCGACCTGATGGTGTCGCTCTACGCCGACGCCGGATGCATCGGAGCGATGCGCGGCCGCGTGTCGCTCGGCATCACGACGCCGATGGTGTCGACGGCGATCTGCGGAAGTGCCGAGGTGATCGACGTCGTCGGTGACGATGCGGTCGGTTGGTACTTCGTCGGAGTCGGGGCGCCCGGTGACACGACGTCTCAAGCCGAGTTCGATGCGCTCATCGAGCCGACGTACGGCAGCGGCGCCACCGCCTCGCTCGGTGTCGGAGCACTCGGCATCTCACAGTTGATGACGCTCGCCCGCGTGGCGAACGCGATCGCTGCAGACGGTGGCGAGGTCACGGGTGCAGCCGTCTACGAACGGATGGCCACGTCGACCGACATCCTCACCTTCCCGAACGACAGCGCTCTCGCCTGCGGGTCGTCGGACACGTACCCGAGCGTCTGCAACTTCGAGTTCCCGATCGGCGCCTACGTGGCCGGCGGGGAGATCGAGACAGTGCCCGGGTTCGAGTCGGTGTCGGTCGTCGACTACCTGCCGTGAGCACCCGGTCGCACTGACCACCACCCGGCTCACCCCATGACCGACTATCTGTTCTTCCTGCTCCTCGGCTCGGGGGCCGCCGCGATCATCGGTGCGTTCGGACTCGGGCTGATGATCACGCACCAGGGGTCGGGCGTCGTCAACTTCGGGTTCGGTGCCACGGCCACCTGGTCCGGGTACGTGTACGCCGACCTGCGCCAGGGCGCGTATCCGTTCCCGATCCCGGGCCTCCCGGCGCGCTACCACTTCGACGGTGACGTCGGATTCCGCTGGGCGCTGCTGCTCACGCTGCTGACCGCAGCCGTGATCGGCTGGCTCGTGTACCTGCTGGTGTTCCGGCCACTCTTCCGCGCTCCGGCTCTCGCCAAGATCGTTGCCAGCATCGGCCTGGTCATCGTGTTCATCTCCTTGGTCGAGAACCGGTTCCCGGACAACGCCGGGCTGCGCGTCGACCCGATCCTGCCGCGAGAACCCGTCACCATCATCGACGACGTCACCGTCCCCCGTGACGGGTTGTGGTTGCTCGTCGTGGTGTTGGCGATCGCTGCGGCGGTGTGGGCGACGATGCGTTTCACACGCGCCGGCCTGGTCACCCGCGCCGCAGCCGAGAACGAGAAGGGCGTCGTGCTGCTGGGCTACTCCCCCACCTTGGCGGCTTCCGCCACGTTCGTCGTCGCCTCGGTGATCGGAGCATTCGTGGTCGTGCTCGCGTCGCCGATGATCCAGTTGTCGTCGACGAACTTCACGTTCGGGTTCCTCATCCCTGCACTCGGTGCGGCGCTGATCGGCAGGTTCCGCAAGGTGTGGCCGACGGTGCTCACCGGCATCGCGATCGGTCTCGTGCAGTCGACGTTCACCAAGCTGCAGGGGGACGTGAGTTGGTTCCCCCAGTACGGAGCGCGTGAGGGGCTGCCCTTCGTGGTCATCATCGTCGCCATGGTGGTGCTCGGCGAACGGGTGCCGGATCGTGGCGCGGTCGACACGTGGAAATTGCCGGCCGTGCCCGCGGCGCGGGTCACTCCCCAGAGTGTGCTGATCCCGGTCGGGCTCGCCGTGATCGGTCTGCTGGCGCTCGGCCCGCTGTGGCGCGGTGCGATCATGACCACGCTGATCGCCACCGTCCTGGCGCTGTCTCTGGTGGTGCTCACCGGGTTCGGCGGGCAGACATCGCTGGCACAGATGGCGTTCGCCGGGGTCGCCGGTTTCTCGCTCTCCAAGCTCGCGATCGGCTGGGGCGTGCCCTTCCCCGTCGCACCGATCCTCGCAGCTCTCGTGGCCGCGTTGTTCGGCACGCTCGTCGGGTTCCCGGCACTGCGGGTCCGCGGTGCGAACCTGGCGATCGTCACGCTGGCGGGCGGGGTCGCGATCAACGAGTTCGTGTTCAAGAACCCGAAGTACGTCGGCGATGCGTCGACCGGTGGCGCACAGATCCCGAACCCGAAGCTCGGCGGGTGGGACCTCGGGTTGATCCTCGGATCGCAGGCATCGCGTCCGATCTTCGGGCTGTTCCTGTTGGTGGTCGTCGTGCTCCTCGCGCTCGGCGTGACGAACCTGCGGCGCAGCCCGACCGGGCGCCGGATGCTCGCCGTGCGCTCCAACGAGCGGTCGGCGGCCGCGGCGGGGATCGACGTGGCCCGCGTGAAACTGCAGGTGTTCGCCATCTCCTCGTTCATCGCCGGTGTGGGCGGCTGCCTCATCGCGTACCGGTTCGCCAGCGTGTCCGACGCGTCGTTCGGCACGATCGCGTCGCTCACCGCTCTGGCATTCGCCTACCTCGGTGGCATCGGCTGCGTGAGCGGCGCCGTCACATCGGGCATCACAGCGTCGGCAGGAGTGTCGTTCTACGCGATCGCAGAACTGACCGGCAGCCTCGGTGACTGGGAGGTGCTGATCGGCGGCGTGCTGCTGATCCTCACCGCGATCCTCAACCCCGAGGGCATCGCCGGTGGGGTGCGGGCGAAGGTCGACGCAGCTCGCTCTCGACGCGCCCGGTCGTCTCCGCCAGCGAGCGGGACCTCGGCGGTTCGGGCGGCGCCTTCGGCCGGTCCGGGCGGGTCTGCCAACATCGTCACATGACAGAACCCGCCACCCGCCGACTCGACACGACGTACGCCGACGCGCGGGACCGGTTCCTCGCCGCCGCCCGGGCAGCCGGTGCCGAGATCGATTCGTTTCCGCACCCCCTCGCCGGGCTCGACGGCGAGGATCTGGCGATCGACATCGCGCAGGTCGGCGCCCCCGATGCCCGCGACGTGCTGCTGATCGTGTCGGGCACGCACGGCGTGGAGGGCTACACCGGCTCGGCGCTGCAGAGTTGGTGGCTCGGCGAACGGGCGTCGGCCTCGCGATCCACCTCCCCGGGCACCCGCGTCGTGCTGCTCCACGCGTTCAACCCGGTGGGTTTCTCGTGGGTCCGACGGGTGAACGAGGACAACGTCGACCTCAACCGGAACTTCGTCGACTGGTCCGAACCACCGGCCAACGACGCGTACTCCGACGTCGCCGACCTGCTCGTGCCCACGGAGTGGACGAGCGACGTGCAGGCCGCCACCACCGATGCGCTGCTCGGGATGGCCGGCGAGGTGGGCCTCGACCGCTTCCAGCAGATCGTGAGCGGTGGTCAGTACGACCACCCAACCGGGATCTTCCACGGTGGGTCGGGCCCCGTCTGGTCACACCGCTGGCTCGTCGAACACCTCGCCGCACTGGTCGCACCGGCGCGTCGGTTGGGCATCATCGACCTGCACACCGGCCTCGGCGAGTGGGGGCACGGCGAACTGATCTCCCACGAGGCCGGCGGCGACCCGGGCTACGAGCGCGGCACCGCGTGGTGGGGCGACGTGCGCTCGATGCTCGACGGCGAGAGCGTGTCGGCGTCCCTGAGCGGCGACTGGCTGGCGGCCGTCGAGGATCTCCTGCCGGGCGTCGAGGTCACGGCGGCCGCTCTCGAGTACGGAACGGTCGACGTGATCACCGTGCTCCAGGCGCTGCGTGCCGACGCCTGGCTCCACGCCCACGGCGACCCCACCGGCCCGGACGCCGAAGCGATCCGAGCACAGGTACGAGCCGCGTTCGCCGACGACGACCCGGCGTGGCTCGACGTGGTTGTCGACCGCTTCGCGCAGGTCAGCGACGCCGCACTGGCTGCGCTGTCCACCTGATCCGTCGGATCACCTGTTGGGGACGACAGCGGCGGCACGTGCGAGGATCACGCCATGCCGGGAATGATCTGTCTTCAGGGTGGGCGCGAGTTCACCGACCAGTGCCGGGAGATGGACGCCGACGTGCTGACCGTCGCCGGAGGTGCGGGCTTCGCCGGGACCGGTGCGGTCGGGACCGGTGCAGCCCGACCCGGTGCAGCCCGACCCGGTGCGGACGGGCGCGGATCGGTCGCGGTGCTGGCAGGGGCCGCTCGACGCGGCACGGACTATGCGGGTGCCTCGAAGCGTGCTCGGCGGCACTACGAGTCGCTCGGTGCGAGCGTGGTCGTCGTCCCCGACCCTCGCGACGGCATCGAAGCCGCTCTCGAATCCCTCACCGACGACATCGCACTGTTGGTCCTGCCCGGTGGATCGCCGGCGAGTCTGAGCGAGGTGTTGTCGGGCGCCGTCCGCCTGCGAGTCGTCGAACTGCACGACTCCGGGATGTCGATCTCGGGCGCGTCGGCCGGGGCGATGGTCCTGTGCAGCCGGATGGTCCGACCGAACGGGCGCGCCGAGGTCATCGACGGTCTCGGGTTCGTCGACGGGCTGGCACTTCCGCACTGGACACCGGGGTCGGATCGAGGTTGGCCGGTGCCGGACGATCTCGACCTGTGGGGGCTTCCCGAATGCGGCGGCGTGATCGTCGAGGGCGACCCCGGATCCCGCAGGGCGCGGGCAGTCGGCAAGAACGAACCGGCGGTGCGCCGCAACGGATCCTGGCGGCCGGTCCCTCGACGCATCGACGACTGACATTGACGGTCGACCTTCCCCCACCGCCGTCCGACCCGAACCGAGCAGGCACCTCCTGGGAACCCACGGGAACTCACATGGCTGGCCGCAGGACCCGAGCTGCCATGATCTCGTGATGCCCACCATCGAAGTGAACGACATCGAGATCTGTTACGAGAGCTTCGGCCCCGACGACGCGCCTCCGCTGCTGCTCGTGATGGGTCTCGGAGCGCAGATGACGCTGTGGAGCCCGGGATTCATCTCGGAGTTGCTCGAACGGGGGTTCCGCGTGATCCGCTTCGACAACCGCGACATCGGACTGTCGTCCAAGTCCGAAGAGCCGCCGCCCGACGTGATGGCGCTGTACGCCCAGTCGCTCGCAGGCGCGCCGGTCGCGGCACCCTACACCCTGTCGACGATGGCGAACGACGCAGTCGGTCTGCTCGACGCGCTCGGCATCGAGGCGGCGCACGTCGTGGGCGCGTCGATGGGAGGCATGATCGTGCAGATGATGGCGATCGAACACGCCGACCGTGTGCTGTCGATGACCAGCATCATGTCGACCACCGGTGCGTCCGACGTCGGCCAGCCCGACCCCGCTGCGATCGGCGCACTCCTCACGCCGCCGCCGACCGATCGTGACGGAGCCATCGCCGCAACGGTGGCCACCTCGCGCATCATCGGCGGGTCGCTCTTCGACGAGGACGACGCCCGACAGCGAGCACGAGAGGCGTACGACCGGTGCTTCAACCCGGCGGGCGCCGCATTCCAGATCGCCGCGATCGCGGCCACCGGTGACCGCACCGAACGGCTGCGCGAAGTTCGGATCCCGACCCTCGTGATCCACGGGCGCGAGGACTCCCTCGTCACGCTCTCGGGCGGTGAGGCCACCGCGACGGCGGTGCCGGGCGCCGACCTCCTCGTGCTCTCGCAAATGGGCCACGACATGCCCACCTCATACCTCCCTCGGATCGCCGACGCCATCTCGGGCCTCGCACTCGCCACCGAAGGCTGAGTGACACGGCGAACGGTCGCTCTGGGGAGGCGCACCCGTCCGACTCCGGCCCTCCGAACGACGGCCGGTAGCTTCCGCGTATGCCGAAACACTCGTTGATCGCCAAGCTCACCTGCACCGACGGCCGCGCCGACGAGTTCGAGGCCGCGCTCGCCGGGTTGATCGAGGCGAGCAACGAGGAGGCGGGGCTGGAGATCTACTCAGCGCACCGCGATGCCGACAACGTCTACTGGTTCTTCGAGTTGTACACCGACGACGCTGCGGTCGCAGCCCACGGTAAGGGCGACGCCATGAGCAAGGCGATGGCAGCGACAGGCGCCTTCCTCACCGGCGCCCCCGAGATCCACCGGCTCACGCCCGTGGTCGCCAAGGGGCTCGACATCTGACGGGCCGACGACAGGGCCACCGCGCACGGCGGATGTATCAGTCGGTGAAGAACCCGGAGACGTCGGCGAGCACGTGTGCCGTGCCGTAGACGTGGAAGCACACCTCGCCGGACGCGGAGACCGGAGCGATGACGGCGTTCGCGATGGTCTGACCCGTGACGAAGTTGAGGTTCGACGCCTCGGGCCGAGTCCCGCACGGGTACACGGTCACGTAGCCACCGCCCACTGCAGGACTCTGCGTTCGAGCCACCGTCACGTTCAGTGCGACCGCAGCGACGCCGGCGTCCGGCACGCCACCGAGGCCCACCACCTTCAGCACGTAGGGCGCACCGGTGCCGGCTGCGTTTCCGACCGTGCCAGCGCTGCGTGTGTCGAGCAATCTGGACGGAGTCAGCGAAGTGAATCCGCTGCCGGTCGAGAAGTGACCGGACACGTCGGCCAGAAGGTGTGCGGTTCCGTACACGAAGAAGCACACCGTCCCCGCGGGCGACAGCGGCGCGATCACCGAGTTCGGGATCGTCTGACCAGTCGTGAAGTTCAGGTTCGACGCCTCCGGTCGGGTGCCGCACGGGTAGACGGTGACGTAGCCGCTTCCGACGGTCGAGACGTCTGGTTGTGTCACGGTGACGTTCAACGCCACGGCACTCACGCCGGTCGACGGCACGCCACCTCGACCGGTGACCTGCAGGACATACGGCTCCCCCGTTCCGGTGGCGTCACCCACCCGCGCTCCGCCGCGGGTGTCCATGATGCGCGCCGGGGTCGACGGCGTGAATCCGGAACCGGTCGGGAAGTACCCGGAGACGTCGGCCAGCAGATGCGCCGAGCCGTACACGAAGAAGCACACCGTCCCCTCGGACGAGATCGGGGCGATCACCGAGTTCGGGATCGTCTGGCCGGTCGTGAAGTTCAGGTTGGAGGCCTCGGGGCGGGTCCCACACGGATACACCGTCACGTAGCCGCGCCCTGCGGTCGGGTTCTCGCCGGCCACGACGGTCACGTTCAACGCAACGGCGCCGATCCCTGCGCCCGGAAGGCCGCCTGCGTCGAACAGCGACAACGTCAGCGGCATTCCCGTGCCCGCTGCGTTCCCGACCTTGGGACCGCCGCGTGTGTCGAGCACCCGTGTCGGAGTCAGGGCGATGAAGGACGTCGTCGGGGCGGGCGCCACATCGGTGTCGACGGTGAGCGACTGAGCCGACGCAGCCGGCGCGCCGTCGAAGACGCCGACGCTCGCAACGACGTTGTACGTCCCGTCGGCGAGGTCGGCCGCATCGACGGTCCACGCACCATCCGCCACCGTCGTCGTGAGCGTCTGCGTGCTGACGGTGACGGTCAGGATCCGCCCGTCGGCGGCACTCGTGGTGCCGTCGATGGTCGGGGTGCTGTCGTTCGTGACCGCCGCCGCTCCGCCGGTGATGTTCACGGTGGTCGCCACCAGGACGACGACGATGGTCTGCGTGCCGGTGCCGGTGTTGCCCGCCGGGTCGGTGATCGTGACGGTGACGGGGTTGTCACCTGCCGGCAGTGCGATCGGCGGGGTCACGGTCCACGTGCCGTCCGGACCGACGGTGGTCGTCATCGTCTGACCAGCAACCGTGACGGTGACGGTCGACCCGGGCGTGGCGCCGCTCCCCGAGATGTCCGGAGTCGGGTCGGTGCTCTGGACTGCGCCGTCGCCGCTGCCGATCACGACGACGGGAGCCACGGTGTCGATGGTCAGCGACTGTGTGGCAGAGCCGGGGTTGCCACCCATTCCGTCCACTGCGGCAGTCGCCACGTACACGCCGTCGTCGAGACGGGCGGCAGTGACGGCCCAGGTGCCGGCACCTACGGGCACCGTCAAGGTCTGGCCTGCGATCGTGACCGTGACGATCCGACCGTCGGCCGCATCGGTCGTTCCCGAGATCGTCGGGGTGTCGTCGTTCGTCGACACCGACGCACCCCCGGCGATCCGGATCGAGGTCGGTGCGGTCGAGTCGACGGTGAGCGTCTGGGTGGCGGTCCCGATGTTGCCGTCCGGGTCGGTGATCGACGTGATCACGGTGACGACTCCGGTCGCCAGCGCTGCGGCGGTGACGTTCCAAGAACCGCCGGGCTGGACTGTCGCATGCAGTGTCTGGCCACCGACATCGACGACGACCAGTGATCCGACCGCCGCGTTCGTGGCTCCGCTGATCCGTGGCGTGGTGTTGCTGGTCGACGCGACGGGCCCGTTCGTGTAGGTCACGGTCGGGGCGATCGCATTGATCGTCAGGGACTGGTTGGCGTTGCCGTCGTTCCCGGCGTCGTCGGTCACGGTGGCGAACACGAAGTACGTGCCGTTCGGAGCGATCGGGGCCGCCGTCACCGAGAACGTTCCGTTGCCGGTGATGCTGGTGGTCAGGATCTGTCCGGCGAGTTGGACTTCGACGTTCGAGCCTGCGGCGACGTCGGGTGACGATCCGGTGATGGTCGGGGTGGCGTCGGCGGTGGTCCGTGCCGGACCCCCGACGATGGTCACGGTCGGGTCGGTGGTGTCGATGGTCAACGCTTGGACTGCGGTGCCTGCGTTGCCGGCGGGGTCGAGCACGGTGGCGACGACGACGTGTTCGCCGGAGTTCAGAGCGGCGGACGGCGTGACATTCCAGCCGTCGGCCTGTACGAGGGCGGTGAGTGGTGCGCCGTCGTCGATGGTGACCCGGACGGTCACCCCGACAGCGACGTCGGTGGTGCCCACGACCGTGGGTGTCGAGTCGTTGGTCGAATCGGTCGCTCCGGGGCTGATCGCGATGACCGGCGCGACGAGGTCGACGTCCAGTGTCTGGCCGAGCACAGCGGAGTTGCCCGCCGCGTCCGTCGCGGTGACCGAGACGTTGTGGTTGCCGTGGCCGAGGCCGACGGGGGCCGTCGCCGACCAGACGGGACCCTGGACGACCCCACCGAGAGCGACGCCGTCGATGCTGACGGCCACGATCGCTCCGGCTTCGGCGGTGCCGGTGATCGTCGGGGTCGAGTCGTTGGTGAGTGCCGCCGAGGTGATCGCAGCCGCTGGCGCCGTCGTGTCGATGGTCAAGGTCTGCGTGGCGGTGTTCTCGTTCCCGGCCGGGTCGGCGACGCGGCCGACGATCGTCCAGACGCCGGCCGTGAAACCGTTCGGCGAGATGCTCCATGACTGATCTGCCTGCACGAGTGCGGTGCGGACGAAGCTGACGGACGGGCCGGGGCGGGACGCTGTCAGGGTCACGATCTGTCCGGGGGCGACGTCGGTGGTGCCGCTGATCGTCGGTGTCAGGTCGTTGGTGGTGGCGACCCCGCCGCCGTCGATGGTGACCTCGGGTGGTGTCGTGTCGACCGTCAGCGTCTGCGAGGACGAGCCCACGTTGCCCGCTCCGTCGGTGGACCTGGCGGTGACGACGTGTTCGCCGTTGCCGAGCAGCGGGGCCTGGTACGACCAGATCCCACTCGCCGAGGGCGTCGCTGCCGGGGTGCGATCGACACCGTCGATGCTCACGATCACGGTCATCGGTGCGCGTGCGCTGGTCGTGCCGGTGATGAGCGGTGTCGAACTCGCCGTGGACGCAGTCAGACCGCCGTCGATGGACACCGAAGGTGGTGCCGAGTAGAGCTGGGTGCTCGACATCGTGATCGCACCGGTGAGCGACGTGAGGCGACCGTTGACGGTCGAACCTGCTCCTGCGCTGACGGCGGTGCCGGCGATCAGGGTGCCGACGAACACCGTCGAGGCGCCGAGCGTGCCTGCACCGACCACCTGCCAGAAGACGTTCTTCGCCTGTGCGCCGTTGGTCAGGGTCACGGTGGTGTTCGCCCCCAGAGCGAGGGCCCCACCGACCTGGAAGATGAACACCGAATTGGCGTCTCCGTCGCCGTCGAGTACGAAGCTTCCGCCCGCTGCGGTTCCCGTTGCCGCCGCCGTGGTGTGCACGCCGGGCAAGAAGCTGCCGGTGAGTGTCGCCGGGAGCGGCGTCCCGGCAGGCCGGGCGGCGGCGTCGTCGTACGCGTCCTGCAGGTCGGCCATCATCGGGTCGACGGCGGCGCCGCTGTACGTGGTGCCGGTGATGATGCCCGGGGGGAAGCCGGTGATGGCACCGCCGCCGCCGAGATCCCCACGGATCACGGTCACCGGTTCGGGTGCTGCGTTGCCGACGGCCGCCGGACCCAGGACGCCGAACGTCTCGACCAGACCGAGAGGGACGACTGCGATCGGATCAGCTGCGCGAACCGAGATCGGATGCGCGATCACACCGAAGGCGCTCACGATCGCCGTGACGCCGAGCATCGCGAGGTGACGTGTCCACGAATGGCGCGGGAGCCGGCGGCTGGTTGCCACCGAGGACGTCGGGAAGGAATTCTTGCGCATCGGAGACCTCTGTCTCACTAGGAGACCTTCGTCTCGCGCCGAGCGAAGAATGCGCCGAGCCCGGATGACCGTACCGACCGGGCGATCGAATACCTCTTTCCGTGGTCGAAAAAATACGCGGAGTAGCCAACACACCCGATGAGATCACGGACAAGCTGTCGAGGCCGCTGTCGTCGAGGCTGGACGACAGCGGCCGCCCCTGCCCGACGATGTCCCCGACGGCGCAGTGCGCGCTGCGGACCACGAGGACATCAACCTGTTGACGGTGCTCCCCGCCAGCGACCAACCGGGCTGGAACTGCTGGGCACGAACGGCGACTGGTTCCCCGTCCCGTGCGACCCTGGTTCGCTCGCCGTCAACGGCGGAGAGATGCTCGACCTCGCCACCGGCGGATACTTGCCGGCCACGACACATCGCGTGGTCAACCCGACCGGACCGGCAGCGCGCGTGCCACGAAATGTCGGTCCCGCTGCTCCCCCACCCGGCCGACGACGTCGTGCTCGCCGAAGGTCGCACCGCCAGCGAGTTCCTGCAACAACGGATCGCTGAACTCCGCAGCACCTGAACCGAGAGACCCGCTCGATCGACGGCTCGCTGTTGCCGCTACCTGTGCGGATCGTCTGGCGACCGGAACCGTTTTTGCGACCTCCCGACTTCGAGAAGCGCTGGATCACGCGCCGATAACGCACGACATCGATGATTCAGGAATGAACCGATCTGCATGTCGATTCAGGCTCCGCGAGTTCGTGGGGGCGGCGCTCCTGCTCAGTGCCGCGTTCGTGATTTCACCGTCGACGGCGAGCCCCGCTTCGGCCGGTGCGGGGATCGCTCCGGGTGATCAACTCAGCGCCGGGCGCGGCGTGAGCTGTGCGATCCTCGACAACCAGAGCGTCGCATGCTGGGGAGACAACGAGGAGGGACAACTCGGACGTGGCATCGTGGGAGTGCCGCAAGGCACGGGACCCGTCGTGGGTCTGTCGGACGCCGTTGCGGTCAGCAGCGGCGAAGACCTGGCGTGCGCCGCCCTCCTCGACGGCTCCGTGTGGTGCTGGGGGGACGGCGAGCCCACGCCCGCACAGGTTCCCGGGGTGGTCGATGCGCGATCCGTGACCGTGGGAGATCGCCATGGATGTGCGGTGATCGGCGACGGCTCGGTCAAGTGCTGGGGAAACAACGATCGAGGTCAACTCGGTGACGGCTCTCCTCCGACCGCTGACAACTTCACGGCGGAGACGAGTGGCTTCGATCCGGCCACGGTGGCCGTCGGAGTGAGCGACGCCGTCCAGACCGATGCCGCGGGCGACACCACGTGCGCCGCGACCTCCTCCGGAGCGGTGTTCTGCTGGGGCGCGAACACCTTCCTCCAGACCGGATCGTCGTCTGCCACCGATGTCCGGACGCCCGTCGCTGTCCTCGGACTCGACGACGCATCGCAGGTCAGCCTCGGGAACGCCCACTCCTGTGCGATCAACACGACCGGCACCGTCCAGTGCTGGGGCAGCAACGCGAATGATCGCCTCGGCACAGGAAGCGCGGATCCGGCGTCGATCCCGACACCGCAGACGGTCAGCGGCCTCACCGGCGTCATCGACCTCGCAGCAGGATTGGAGGTCACGTGTGCACTCGACGTCGACGGCGACCGCTGGTGCTGGGGACCGAACCGCAAGGGCGAGTTCGGTGACGGGACCCTGGTCGGTTCCGCGACGCCGTCGAGGGTGGCGTCTCCGATGCCGTTGATCGACATCGACGCCGGTCACCAGACATTCTGCGCTCAGTCCACGGCGCTCACGATCGCATGCTGGGGGAGCAACTTCACCGGCAGCGCAGACGGCCGAGACGCTTCCACCGTCGCAACGCCCCGGCGTCTGTCCTCTGGCGCTCCCGGAGTGTTCGACGTCGGAATCGAGAACCTGTGCGTGCGCACTCCGGGTGCCAGCGCCGCCTGCCGAGGCGGCAACTTCGACAACCAACTGTTGGACGGCACGACGTCACCGAGCGACAGCTTCGTTCCGGCAGCGGGAGTCACCGGCGTCGTCGACATCGCACTCGGCAGCTCGTTCGCCTGTGCGGCTGACGCCACGGGCGCGGTCCGGTGTTGGGGAAGCGATCGTGATGGCCGACTCGGCGACGGGCCGACCGACAGCACCGGTACCGGGCTCGTCGACGTCGTGGGGCTCGTCGACGTCTCACGAATCGAGCGAGATCCGGACGCGCCTGTGCACTCGACGCTGGTGTGCTCCTCTGCTGGGGTGACAACGGACAGGGCCAGGTCGGCAACGGCACCACGGTCGACCAAGACGTCCCCGTAGCGATCGGGGGCCTTCCTGGCCCCGTGCTCGACCTGGCGACCGGCCCGGACCACGCGTGCGTCGTGTCGACCGGTGAGGTCTGGTGCTGGGGATCGGGATCGAGCAAGGCGCTCGGGAACGACTCGACGTCCAGGAAGATCTCGCCGGTTCAGGCGCTGGGGATCACGGACGCGACGGCGGTGACCGCTGGCGTTCGTCACACCTGCGCCATCGTCGGAACCGGCCAGGTGATGTGTTGGGGCTACTCCGGTGCGGTGCTCGGAACGTCCGGGGCCGATGTCGGCACGCCCACGGCCATTCCGGGCCTCGCCGATGCCGTGGCCATCGAGGCCGAAGCGAACAACACGTGTGCCATCAAGGCCGACCAGTCCGTCGTGTGTTGGGGGGAAGGTCTGTACGGCGTCAACGGCGACGGGACGCTCGACGACACCGGCACTCCCGTTCCCGTCATCGGGCTGACGGGTGTCACCGCACTACGCGGCGACGATTCGATGTGCGCATCGGCGAGTGACGGCCTGTGGTGCTGGGGACGCAACGACAACGGCGAGGCCGGGTCGCTCCCGTTTCTGACCTCGCCGGACCCGGTGGTCCTCCCACGGGCTGCCGTGCGGGCGGCCGACCCCGCCGTGATCATCCCGGCCGGTCCGGCACGTTTCGCCGACACACGCCCGACGGGACAGACGATCGACGGTGCTCATCAGGCCGAGGGGCGTCGAGCGAGCGGTTCGATCCACAGGGTCCGGATCGCCGGACGTGGTGACGTCCCCACGGGGGCCGATGCCGTCGTGGTCAATCTGACCGCAGTGCAGGCGAGCGGACCGGGGTACGCCACGGTCTACCCGTGTTCGGCGGAGGTTCCGACCGCATCGAGCCTCAACTACACCGCAGGTGTGAACCTCGGCAACGAGGTGATCGCCCAACTCGACACCGACGGCGATCTGTGCGTGTTCGTGTTCACCGGGACCCACCTCACGCTCGACGTCACCGGTTACCTCCCCTTCAGCAGCCCGTACGAACCGGTCGCTCCGGCCCGCCTCGTCGACACCCGGCCGGGCACGTTCACCATCGACGGTGCCGACATCGGCGCCGGCCCGTTCCAGGACGGCGAGGTCCGGGCCTACTCCATCGCCGGACGCGGCGGCGTGCGCGACCAGGCAGCCGCAGTGGTGCTGAACGTGACGGCGATCCGCCCGACCGAGCGGAGCTTCGTCACCATGTGGCCGTGCAGCGCTGAACGCCCCACCACGTCGAGCTTGAACGTCGTCCCGGGGGTCAACCGTGCGAACGAACTGATGGTCGCTCTCGACGGTGAAGGCGACACGTGCGTGTTCGTGCGAGGATCAGCCCACGTCGCCATCGACGTCGTCGGCCAACTCGGCGACGTCACATCGTTGCGCAGCTTCAGCCCTCAGCGATTCGTCGACACCCGCTCCAGCGGCGTCACCTTCGACGGACGCTACGCCGGACCGCGAGCGCTGAACGACGGCGAGACCCTGAAGGTCCAGGTCGCCGGCCGTGGCAACGTGCCGGCCTCGGCGACGGCGGTCGTTGTGAACCTCACCGTGGTCAATCCGACCGGAGTCGGCTACGTGACCCTGTACCCCTGCAGCGAGGAAGCACCACTCGCATCGAGCCTGAACTACGTCGAAGGTGTCAACGGTGCCAACGACGTGATCGCCCAGTTGTCGAGCGACGGCTCGCTGTGCGCATTCGTGTTCGCCGGCACGCACGTCCTGTTCGACGTGTCGGGAGCACTGTCCGCGTAGCGGCCGGTTCGCTCTCGACGACAGCGACACTCGTCGATCGCCGCCCCCCGATCGATCCATCTCCAACACGATCGTTCCGACAGTCGGCTCACGAGCTCACGGCCGGCCTTCGGGCAGTTCGTCGAAGAGCCCCAGGTACTGACGATCGATGACGTACACCATGATGGCGACGTTCGGCAGGTCACAGTCGAGCGTGTCGGGCAACGGCGGCGAGATCTCCCACGAGTCCGCACGGATGATGATCCCGTTGCCGCCATCGAGCACTCGGCAGTCGCGACGGACGACCACCACCACGAACTGCGTGTCCAGGTCGACACCGGTGGACGTCACGTCGAAGTCGATGTCCGACCCGACGGTCGATCCCGCCAACGATTCCTGCGTCGAGATCCTGTGCGTTTCGAGTTCGTCGAACGTCTCCCCGACGGCGGCCTCGCCGACGAAGATGCTCTCTCCACCGGACGGCGTCACGATCACCGAGTCGCCCACCAACCCGTCCGCCCACGTCGCTGGCGCTGTCGAGCGCAGGAGGTCTCGGTCACCGTCGCCGAGCGTGAACACGGCGATGGCGCGCTGAGCGTCGTCGCAAGCAATCCGAAGCGTCTCGACCGTCTCGACCGACGTTTCGTCGGACAGGCGGATCCGTGCCGTCACCGACGTCGGGTCGCAAGCGCTCACGGGAACGAGCAGCTTGGTCTGGTGATCGAAGCTCGTCACGCGAGTCCGGGTGTCCTCGTCGGTCACTTCCGAGGCGAGGGTGGCGTGGTCGGCGTCGCCTTCCACGAACGTCGGCACGGAGATCTGGTCGAGGAAACCGGGGGTCACCGCGTCGGACGTGATCAGCCCCGTGGCGCTGATCACACGGTCCAGATGGTCGATCGCATCGGGGAAGCGGTCGCGGTACTCGAGGTCCACAGCGAAGAAGTGCACGACCGTCAGCGCCCGGTAGCACTCCACGTCGCCGGACTCGTCCACCTCGACGACGGTGGCATCGTCGGCGCCGATCCGGAGTGTGGGCGGCGTGATCGGGATCACACACTGGCCCGTTGTTGCGACGAGGACGAACTGCGCATCGAGGTCGACGTCGTCGAGCCGGTCCGCCGGACCTCCTGCGAGCCCGATGAACTCCGCACGAAGATCGCCTGTGTCGATGATCCGCTGGATGCCGAACAACTCGACGGCAGCGTCGGAGAACTCTCCGTCGTCGAGTGGACTCGACAGGAACGGCTGGATCGAGTCGAACACCTCCGAGTCCGAGTCGGACGGCGCGGGATCAGTGGTCGTCTCGTGCGTCTCCACCTCGCTCGCAGGCGGGTTCGTTGTGTCTAACGGGGCCTCGCTCCCGATGTCGGATGCTGCGCACCCCACGGCGAGCAGTGCCGCACAGAGCACCGCCACACCCGCTCGTCGCCCACTCCGTGATCCGTCGTTCGTCATGCTGGTTGGACTCTCTGCGGACTCCACCGGTTCCGGACGTGGGGCGGGGACATGTCCCCGTCGGCCGCTCGCCAACGGGAGTTCCGTCGACGTTCGCACCGTTCGTCTGGCCGACGGTCGGACGAGCCGCTCGTCGCAGAGTCGGCGGTCAGTCGCACGGGTGCACACGCCGGTACTCGTCGACCCGATGACCCTCCGCCTCCAGCAGCGGCCGTTGGACGTCGACCAGGTCGCGGTAGAGGCGCCCATCGCTGGGCAGGACGCGCCACCACGCCAGACCGGGAACGCTGCGTAGAACGTTGGCGACGGCTTGGCCGCCGCCGGGGCGACCCAGTTCCTCGGCGAGTTCACCGAACGCAACGAGGTGGCCGGGCCCGAGCGCCAGGACGGCATCGATGACGGCCCGCTGGAACTCCGTCGCTTCATGACCGCTCGGCCACGGCGCACCGTTCGGGTGAGGAGCAGATCGGGTCACGTCGGTGTTCGTACCCGCCGCCGAAAGCCGTCAACCAACACGACCTCGTGATCGGAGACCCCGAGTTCGCCGAGACGACGGTCCAGGCCCAATACCCGAGCTTCAGAGTCCGTTCATGCGTTCGGGCTACGTCCAATCCGTCGTGGCTCAACATCGCCTGCTTCGCAACCGTGAGTTTCCTTCTCCGAGTCATTGGATTCGACTTCGAACAGAGCCTCGTCTTCGCCTTTCCCGGGTTCGTCGTGACCTACTCGGTGATCGTGCGGCGCTTCTACGTCGTCGGAACGGACAACGACATTCACGTACTACGCCGAGGGCTGCCGGGGTTTCGGCCGAGCACCGATGAGGGTCCTGTGACGATGAAGGAGATCGAGATCATCGAGCACAGCATGATCGCCGATCGCTGGTTCGTCGGCGCATACGAACTCGCCATCCTCAAGAGGAACCGCAGATCGATGGTCGGCATGGTCACCCACGTCGAAGCTCGGGATCTGGCGCTTCAATAGCGCCATCCAGCCAGCCGCTTGTCGACACGATCGAGGCAATCGGGATCGGACTCGAGACGCTCAAGGTCGTGACCTGCCCAGACTGCCTTGCGGCGTCGACCGTGCTGGCGACGACGGGAGGTTGCTCGTCGAAGCGTTGCGACGATTGCGCGTCAGTTGGATAGATCGACAGCGGGGCCGAATCCCCATTGCCCTCACCGGCCGCCCCTCCTCATCTTGAGGACGCGAGAACGCTCGTGCGTACGAGGATCAGCGTTGTCGCTCGACCATCATCGAGCAATCGGTGTTGGTGAGCCGCCTCCGGCAAGCGCTGGAGGAAGTGGACCCGGCTGCCTACCGGATGGTGGGGGAGCCGGGTCTGCGCTATCGGTTCTTGTTCAGCGCCGCCCAGAACTCCGTGACCGCGCCGACGGCGTAGCGGCGGTCGCGGGCAGCTCTGTCGCTCATCAGGACATCGGCGTACGACCGGGGGCCAACAGATTCCGTGTCGACGAACTGCTCCGCAAGCCGCGCAAGTTGCTCCATTACCTGCGATGTGTACTCGCCCTCCTGGAGCGGGCTGGCGAGCACTCGTGAAGCGGCCTCGCCAAGCCCGAGTCCGGCAATGAGCCAGACCACGTCGTAGGAGTCCTTCGACGTGGAGCGCCGCATGATCGCGTCCGATTTCAGGCAGAGCCACGATGCGACTCCTGCCACGGGAAACTCGAATCTCAGCTTCCCATCGCTCGTCTCGACCATGCGATCGACCTTCACTGTGTCATCAACGACGGGGAACCCGAACCCGACAGCGAGGGTCGTGATCTCACCGTCCGGCCCCACATTTCGTTCGGCATTCGTGTCACCCGCTGGCGACTCGGGTCGGCCTCGGCGAGTTCGCTCTGGACACAACAGTTCGACCTGGAGCTTCGCTCCACGGTGAGTGCCCATCCACCGCCACATGACCTCACGTTCACCGCTCGTGTCCGGCGAGAGGCCCGGACCTCGCAGACCATCGATGATCGCGTCGTAGTAGTCGGCGGTCCCACCATCCATCAGATGCAGCCCGAGGTGAAGATCCAGATCGGCAGCGCCAACGTGTCGATCGATGCCCGCCGGGATCGTCTCGACCAAGAGGCTCGGCACTGCACCTCCGATGATCGCCAGCTGCTGGCCACCGAATGCGCTTCCGAACGATCGAAGCACGTCTGCAGCAGAGCCCAGAAGTTTCTCGCTCATCGGATCGCTGTAGTCCTCCGCGGTCACCTGATCATCCATGACCCTCGATCTCCTTCCAGAGTCGTGCCGCGAACTCGGTTCCGCGTTGCTCGCTGTGCAGATCACACCAGACACGAACCGGCTGAGCAATCACCGCACGACTGCCTTCGAATTCTCGCTCGGTACGGCCGATCAGGCCGACGCCCCATGGATCGGCGGCCAACACAACGTTGCTCTCCTTGACTGGCGCTGGCTCGAGCCCGAGCCGCTCAGCGACTGCTTCGAGTTCGCTCTCCTGATTCCCAACCCAACAGCGGACCTGCTCGGAAGAGGACGTTCCAAGCACGCCGAAATACGCAAGTGCGGTGCGACCCGTGACCGAGAGCGATATGTCCGCGTCGCCTGCTCGCTCGGCGACCGATGCAGCAACATCCCAGATGTTCCTCCCCCAAGCGAAGGCGGACAACGTGCTCCCCTGCGGCCAGGCCGTTCGCTCGGCAAGCAGCTCAGCAACGAGAACCGGGTCAGCGACATCGACGAGAACAGCTCGACCGTGGCGTTGCTTCTCGACGAGACCGTGCGCTTCGAGCTGCGAGATCGCTCGCGACGCGCTCGACAACCCGACGCTCGCACGCTCTGCGATCTCGCCGATACTCAACCGTTCACCCCTCAAGGCAGCAACGACCAACTCCTGCACTGCCACGGCGTGCGACTTCTGCATCGGCAACGGAGCCCGCGAGCGTTCGCTTCGACGGGCGAACTGGCCGCTACTGACCTTCAGTCTCGGCCACGAGATCTCGGCCACTCCCGAAGGATCGACAAAACTCACACGTGCGCTACGGAGTTTCGATCTCCAAGCGAGTGGTACGGCCCCAGCAACGAGAACGACGCGTCCCGGCCCCCGGGTTCGGTCGACGTAGTCGATCAAGTCGGCGAGCTCACTGAAATCACCGGGCTCAACGAGTTGGACCGCCAGCTCGATGCCATCGTCAAATCGAAGTGAGCTGACCTGATTGCGCTGCAGCGACACCCCATCGATCTCCTGAACCGTCTCGATCCACGGAAGATCAAGGAGTAGATCTGGCACTTGCCCAGTATTGCTTAGTGGGCATTAAACAGCAAGTGGATTCACCGCAGGCTGTAAATTCAGGGACGAAATACATTTCCTTGCTGTTTAGTTACGGAAAGTCGCTCACCACAAATGTCGAAACGAGAACCCTTCAGGGCTTCCCCCGGAGTCTTGCTCGTCCGCCGCCGAGCGACCGGTTGGCAGCGGCGAATACCTCGGGTGAGTACCTGGAGGAAGTGGACCCGGTTGCCCGATTGTGGGAGCCGAGGCTCATGCGCGTCAGCGGGCCAGCACCCGCAGCGCCGCTCGCGCTCGGTCTCGCGCGTCGGCGTCGAGTTCGCTCCACACTCGGTGCTCGTCTTCGATCAGCTCCTTGCGGGCCCGGATGCGTCGACGATCCTTCGCCGTCATCTGATCGGCGAGAGCGAACGGGTCGGTAATGAGCGAAAGCAGGAACACGAAGTCAAGCCGCTGCGCGTTGGGAGCATCGTCGACTGCGACCGCCATCGCCTTGCCGACGACCGCACCGAGCAGCGACCGCCTCGGCACGTGACCCGAGCGCGTTGCTGTCGCCACCGGAAGCAACTCAGTGCGCTCAAGCGCTTGCGTGTCGCCTGGGACTTGGAGTGTTCTGCCCGGCGGCGTCGTGGTCAGGTCGGTGCGATTGCCGAGGCCCTCGGGAGCGAGCAAGTCGATCGTGACTCGGTTGCGTCGGTAGCGATGTGCGATGCCGTCGGGGCTGATGCCGTCCTGCTCGAACCCGAGGCTTTCGAGGCCAGCGGCGAACGCAGCAACCGGGCGACCGGTGATGCGCGCGTTGACCAGCACGTCGAGGTCGGTCGATATCCGCGGCGGAGTCGCGCCGTGCTCGACAGCGTGGAGGAACACCATCTGTCCACCGATCAGCGTCCACTCCCCCGGCCTCACATCACTGAGTTCGATCAGCGTGTCCCACAACTCGTCGTCATGTCCGGCGAGCGTCGGCAGGCGCACCGGTTCCCGTTCAACAACCGGAAAGGTCACTGGTGTCGCTCGATCAGTTCGAGGCCAGCGCGGACAGAGCGTTCGTCGTCCGCGTCGAGGAGATCGACTGCGACGACCGGCCACGGCGCGACGCTCACGCCTTTCGCGAACGGCCACACGCCGTCGTCCACGACCCGAACAATGAGGTTCGGCCGATCGGCGTCGGGGTCCAGTGCCTGGCGATCCACGAGACCTGCCACCTCGCCCGCCCGGACGTAGACCTCGGCTTCGTCGCTGACGATCAGATCGACGTCGAGCGCGTTCAGCGCGCTCACTCCACCGGCCACGACCTTGGCATCATTGCCAATTCGATCGAGCGCCGATGGGTGCGCGTACATCTCAAGACGTTCGGATCGGGACCGAAGCTGGCCAACGAGGCCGGCAAGCCCGTTATCGGCAAGCCGCCTGCGAGCACGAGATCGCTCGACCGGCGACAGCTCTGGGTTCCGCCCTGCGGCGAGTTCGAGCACCGCCCACGCCGACGCTGCACTCCACGGGCGACCCACCCGCTTCGCTCGCAGGCGGTCGATCGCTGCGCTGTCGATCACCCAGGCCCGTCCAAGCTGCTGTCCCATCAATTCGCCCGACGCAAGGAGCTGACGCACTCGTCGATCGCTCACGCCAAGCTCCACAGCTACATCAGCAACACTTCGAGCGGACATATCTAAATAGTACCGATAACGGAACTATTACGCAACAACCATCGCGTCCACCGCCAGAGTATGTCGGCGCACGGCGGAGCATTATCGAGCACCGAACCGAGCGCTCACGTACCGCTACGAGCGGGTGGAAGGCCGAGCCTGGTCCGTTGATATGCGTGCAATCGGGCGCCTGAACCCGTCGAGGTCAGCTCGCCAGGCAGCGCCTGGCGTAGCGTGAGTCGATGCCTCGCCTCAGCGAGTTCTACGGAATCGCGATCTACATGTACTTCGCAGATCACAACCCTCCGCACTTTCACGCGATCTACGCCGAGCACGAGGCGCTCGTCCAGATCGACGACGGCTCCATTCTGCGCGGCGGCCTCCCCAAGACCGCCGCGAAGCTCGTCGAGCAATGGCGCACACTTCACCACGCTGAGCTTGTGAGCGATCACTGAAAAGCGACATTGGGGATCATTGAAATGTGACATGGGTGTCGGGGTCTTCTGGCCGGCATCCACCACCCAACG
>JBBSOH010000003.1:0-39602 GCA_038259945.1 Acidimicrobiales bacterium | reverse complement strand
GTGTCGGTGAACCGACCGGCGACATGCGCACCGAGGCGGCTTTGTCTGGCGAGCGCTTCGACGAGATCACCCGCATCGCCTTCGACGCCGTCGACGCACTCGACACCGACCTGCTCGTCCTCGGTGAACTCGGCATCGGCAACACCACCGCTGCGGCCGCGATCGCCGCGGCCTTCGCAGGCGGCGAAGCCACGGTGTGGGTCGGGCGGGGAACCGGCGTGGACGACGACGGGTTGGCCCGCAAGCGTGTGGCGGTCCAGGAGTCGGTACGACGGATCGCCGGAGTGATCGACCCGATGGAGATCCTGCGCGAAGTGGGCGGGTCCGAGCTCGTCGGAATGGCTGCCG
This sequence comes from Acidimicrobiales bacterium, assembly GCA_038259945.1. GTDB lineage: Bacteria > Actinomycetota > Acidimicrobiia > Acidimicrobiales > Ilumatobacteraceae > Ilumatobacter_A. The sequence continues at coordinate 39,254 of JBBSOH010000003.1, read as the reverse complement.
CATGTGTCGCAGCGAGACATCGCTCGATCCCGGTCGTGCTCGACGGCTACATCTGCACCGCCTCGATGCTCCCGATCCATCGAGCGAACGCTGCGGCGCTCGATCACTGCATCGTCGGACACTGCTCCGCCGAACCCGGGCATCGATTGCTGCTCGACCGACTCGGCAAGCAACCCCTCCTCGACCTCGACATGCGCCTCGGCGAGGGATCGGGAGCGATGGCCGCCGTGCCGCTGGTGAAGATGGCGTGCGCCGGAGTGGTCGAGGTCCCGACGTTCGACGAGTTCTTCGGCAACAGCGGTTGATGATCGGGTCGACGACGATGGGCAGTACATGTGCGCTGTGCGTCGTGAAGATCCATTCCGACGTGGACGGACACCGTTGATGCGACCGTTCGGGCTGCTCGCTGCGTTGCAGTTCCTCACCCGCATTCCGATCCGTCTGCGGTCGGCACCGGACCTCGCCGGCTCGGTGCCGTGGTTTCCGATCGCCGGCGCGCTGATCGGCGCGATCGTCGGCGGGGTGGCGGCGGGGCTCATGGAGGTCGTTCCCGCGTCGGTCGCAGCAGCGGTTGCCGTGGTGGTCGGCGTGATGATGACGGGCGCCTTCCACGAGGACGGACTGGCCGACACCGCAGACGCGATGGGTGGATCGACGCCCGAGCGGCGACGCGAGATCCTGAAGGACTCGCGCCACGGCAGTTATGGAGTCGCTGCGATGTGCAGCACGATCGTGGTGCGCATCGTCTGCGTGGCGTCACTCGGACCCGCGGCCGCCTTCGTCGGACTCGTGACCGCCCACACGCTGGGGCGCGGCGCCTCCGTCGCGGCGATGGTGATTGCTCCGAACGATCCGACCGACGGGTTGTCGGGCCAGTACACCCGCACACTGTCGCGACCGCGCGCTGCCCTCGGCGTGGCGGCTGCGATCCTGCTCGGCGCCGTCGCAGTCGGGTGGTGGGTCGTGCCGCTCACCGTGGCTGTTGCAATCGGAGCCCTCCTCGTGTCGCTCATCGCACGACGCGCATTCGGTGGTGTCAGCGGCGACATCCTCGGTGCCATCGAACAGGTCGGCGAGTGCCTGGTCCTCGTCATCGTGTCCGGCCTCGCCCTCCACCACGCCCCCTGGTGGGCCTGAGCCGGGTGTCTGCGTTGCGTCGGGTGTTTCGCCGCGGGCATCCCGCGCTCGAACACCCGACACCGAGTCGTCGGTAGCCTCGTCGCTCGTGCCCGACACACCAACCACCACTCGAACCACGCCGGCGGGTCACGCCCTCCAACTCGCACGAGGGTTCGCCATGGGCGCCGCCGACATCGTGCCAGGAGTCTCCGGCGGCACCGTGGCACTGGTCCTGGGCATCTACGACCGACTGATCCGCAACATCCGCACCGGCGCCCACGGCCTCAAGGAACTGCTCACGGGCGACCTCGCCGGATTCAAGCAGACCTTGCGCAAGATCGAATGGGTGTGGCTGATCACTCTGCTCGCCGGAATCCTCGTCGCCGTCGCTGCGCTGTCGTCGATCCTGGAGACGCTGCTCAACGACCACCCGCAGACCATGGCCGGCCTGTTCTTCGGCCTCGTGATCGGAACGATCTGGATCGCCTACCGCCTGCTGGATCGCGTCGACGCCACCACCATCGGCATCATTGCCGTCACCGCCGTCGTGCTGTTCCTCCTCCTGGGGCTCCGTGAGGACACCGAGGTGGCCGAAGGAACCCTCGAGGTGGTCACGCAGCCATTGTGGATCTTCTTCATCGTCGGCGCCGTCGCCATCTGCGCGATGATCCTGCCGGGCATCTCGGGCTCGTTCATCCTGGTCATGCTCGGCATGTACACCGAGGTGCTGGGCGCTGTCAACGACCGCGACCTCCTCACGCTCGTCGTGTTCGCCCTCGGCTGCGTCACCGGCCTGGCACTCTTCTCGACGCTGTTGAACTGGCTGCTCGAGAACTATCGGAACTGGGTCATCGCCGCCATGATCGGCCTGATGATCGGCTCCATGCGTGTGCTGTGGCCGTGGCCGAACGGCACGTTCACCACCAGCCTGGGTGCCCCATCCGACCCGGTGGTGCTCCCGATCGTGTTGGCCCTCGCCGGTGCGATCGTGGTCATCGTCGTGGAGCGCGTGAGCAACCGGGTCGGCGAACCCGACGCCTCGTTCCCCCCGACCAACTGACGTCGCTTTCCCGTTTGCGTCGGGATTCTCGAGGACCGGTCCTCCAGGATCCGGACGCAAACGGGGCGATTGTGTGGACGCCGGTGCGGAATCAGGCGGACACGAGGGCTGCGAAACGGGCGATGCCTTCTTCGATGTCGGCATCACCCAATGCGAAGCTGAAGCGGGCGTAGCCCGGCGTCCCGAACGCCTCGCCCGGCACGATGGCGACTTTCGCTTGGTCGAGCACGATGTCGGCCAGTTCCAGCGTCGACGTCGCCTCCACGTTTCCGTACGAACGACCGAGGAGGCCACGCAGGTCAGGGAACGCATAGAACGCACCCTGCGGCTCCGGGCACACGACTCCGTCGATGTCGTTGAGCAGACCGTGGATCAGCGTCGCCCGCCGGGTGAACGCCTCGCGCATCATGTGGACGTCGTCGAGTCCACCGTTCAACGCCGCGATCGCTGCGCGCTGGCAGACGTTCGCGACGTTCGACGTCGCATGGCTCTGGAAGCTCGTCGAGACACCGATGATGTCCTTCGGACCGATCATCCAGCCCACCCGCCACCCGGTCATCGCATACGTCTTGGCGACGCCGTTGACGATCAGGCACTGGTCGGCGAGGTCGGGAACGAGAACCGGCATCGAGGAGAACTCGTTCGCGCCGTAGACCAGGTGCTCGTAGATCTCGTCGGTGATCACCCACACACCGTTCTCCACGGCCCACTCGCCGATCGCCTTCACCTCGCCCGGCGTGTAGATCGCTCCGGACGGGTTGTCGGGGCTGACGAACAGCAGCACCTTGGTCTTCGAGGTCTTGGCCGCATCGAGTTGCTCGATCGTGACCTTGAAGCCGGCTTCCACGTCGGTGTCGATCACGACGGGAACACCTCCGGCGAGAGTGATCGCCTCGGGGTAGGTGGTCCAGTACGGCGCAGGGCAGATGACCTCGTCGCCCGGGTCGCACAGCGCAGCGAAGGCCGTGTACACCGCGTGCTTGCCACCGTTGGTGACGAGCACCTGCGCGGGTTGGCATTCGAAGCCCGAGTCGCGCTTCGTCTTGGCGACGATCGCATCCTTCATCTCGGGCAGGCCGCCGGCCGGTGAGTACTTGTGGTTCTTCGGGTCGGCGCACGCTGCCTGCGCGGCTTCGACGATGTGGGCGGGCGTCGGGAAGTCGGGCTCCCCGGCGCCGAACCCGATCACATTCTGGCCGGCCGCCTTGAGGGCCTTGGCCTTTGCGTCGACCGCCAGCGTGGCGGAGGGCTGGATGGCGGACAGGCGTTGCGATGCGCGGTTCACGGTTCTCGAGACTACAACGGAGCCTCCCTGCACCTCGCGGCCGATTGCATGCTGACAGCGCATCCGATGTGTCGGACTTGACGAAATGTCCAGTCGGATCGCAGGCACCTGCCGCCATGCTGGGCGGGTGAGCCGAACCCCCGACCAGATCACCATCCCGACCGAACTGCTGCCCGCCGACGGCCGCTTCTGCTGCGGTCCCTCGAAGGTGCGCCACGAGCAGGTCGACGCGATCGTCGCCGCCCGCGACACTGTGCTCGGCACCTCCCACCGCAAACCGCCGGTCAAGAACCTCGTCGGCGCGGTCCGGTCCAAGCTGAGCGACCTGTTCTCGCTGCCGGAGGGCTGGGAGGTGGTGCTCGGCAACGGCGGCTCGACCGTGTTCTGGGACGTCGCAACCTTCGGGCTCGTCGACGAGCGCAGCCAGCACGCCGTGTTCGGCGAGTTCTCGTCGAAGTTCGCCGAAGCATGTGCCGCGGCACCACACCTCGGTGAGCCGAGCGTCGTGAAGAGCGACGTCGGGACCCACCCGACGCTGCAGGCCGAGGACGGCATCGACGTCTACGCGCTCACCCACAACGAGACGTCGACGGGCGTCTCCATGGACCTGAAGCGTCCGGCAGGCACGAGCGCTGGCACCGCGCTCGTCGCCGTCGACGCCACCTCGGCTGCGGGCGGCCTCACGTGGGATCCGAGCGAGGTCGACGTGTACTACTTCGCTCCGCAGAAGTGTTTCGCCTCCGACGGTGGTCTCTGGCTCGCAGCCTGCTCACCCGAGGCGCAGGACCGCATCGAGCGGATCGGCACCTCCGACCGCTGGCGTCCGGCGTCGCTCGACCTGAAGATCGCGCTCGACAACTCCAAGCAGAACCAGACGTACAACACTCCGGCCGTTGCGACGCTCGTGATGCTCGATGCGCAGCTCGACTGGATGCTGGGCAACGGTGGGCTCGAGTTCGCCGCCGGCCGCAGCGCCGAGTCGGCCGCCACGCTGTACGGATGGGCCGACGCCCGTGACTGGGCCACGCCGTTCGTCGCCGACCCCGCTCAGCGGTCCAACGTCGTCGGCACGATCGACCTCGACGACTCGATCGACGCCAACGACGTCTGCGTCGCGCTGCGCGCCAACGGAATCCTCGACACCGACGCCTACCGCAAGCTCGGCCGCAACCAGCTCCGCGTCGGGATGTTCCCCGCGATCGACCCGAGCGACGTCGACGCCCTCACGAAGTCCATCGATCACGTCGTCGCCGCCCTGAGCTGACCGGCCGGATCGGGTCTGACCCACTTCGGCCGTGCGTTGACTGGCCGGATCGGGTCTGACCCACTTCGGCCGTGCGTCATGGGTGTGGCAGGGGTCTGACCCACTCCACACCCTTCGGGCGTCGTTGACGCACAGTGCAGCCCCGGTGTGACCGCCGGGTCGGTCTGACCCGATCCGGCGGATGTCCAGGTTTGGGTCTGACCCAAACCTGGACGCGGCAGACTGGTTCCCGTGGATGTCTCCGAGGTGCTCGACTTCTCGATCGACGAACTCGGTGAACTCGACCGGCCGGTGATGCTCGTCGGCCTCGAAGGGTGGTTCGACATCGCGAGCGCGGCCACGCACGCCGTCGATTCGTTCATCGACGACGACGCCGCGGTGATCGTCGGCGAGATCGACCCCGACCCGTTCTACGACTTCACCCAGCAGCGCCCGTTGGTGTCCGTGGACGACGGCGTCCGTTCGATCCAGTGGCCGTCCAACGAGATTCTCGTACAACGCAATGTCGGGCACCGCGATCTCGTGTCGCTGCTCGGCGTCGAGCCGCACATGTACTGGGCGACCTACGTGGACGCCGTCGCCACGGTCGCCGAGGCGTTGGGCTGCGAAGCGGTGGTCACGGTCGGGTCCGCAGCCGAGGCGATCCCACACACGCGCCGCCCGCCCGTCACCGGCAGTACCTCGAACATCGCTCTGGCCCGGGCGCTCGGGCTGAGTGCACCGTCGTACGAGGGCATCACCGGTGTCGCCGGCGTGCTCCAAGCCGCACTGGAAGCGCGTGGCATCCCCGCTGTGTCACTGCGCGTCGGCATCCCCCACTACCTGATGAACGCCGAGCATCCGCAGGCGACCGCAGCGCTGTCACGTCACCTCAGCCACGTCCTGAACGTGCCCGCACGCATCGACTTCAGCGATCAGATCGACTCGTGGCGCGATGTCCACGACGAGATCATCGACACCGACAACCAACTGCAGATGTACGTCCGGATGCTCGAAGCCGAGTTCGATCGTCGAGCAGAGGCAGCGATCCCGACCGCCGACGACCTGGCGGCCGACTTCGAGCAGTTCCTCGACGACCTGCGCGACGACTGATCGCCGGTATCGCCGTTCGGGCTCGAACCCGGTCACAAGGGAGACGGGCCTGAGCAACAGGTGTGGAAGGCGCGGTACGGAAATGGCGTTCCGGCTACTGGTTCGACTGGGCGACGGCCACGAGTGAGGCGTTGACAATGCTGCCTGCGTCGATCCCGGTCAGTTCGTGGAGGTCGGCGATCGTGCCGGATTCGCCGAAACGGTCGACGCCGAGCGAGTACTGGCGAGTGCCCAGTGCCGAGCCGATCCACCCCAGACTGTGACTCGCCGCATCGTGCACGCTCACGACGGGCCGATGGCGCTCGTCGGCCGGGATCATCTCGTGGAGGCGACTCCTCTCCGGTGAGAGCCGCGCCGTGGACATCGCCCCGACGAGGTCCGCACGCCAACTCGCGTGGATCCGGTCGGGACTTGTCAGGTGCACCACGGTGGCTTGCACGCCTTCGGCGTCGAGTTCATCGGCCGCAGCGAGCGCCTCGGGCGCCATCACCCCGGTGGTGACGATGGTGACCCCGGGTCGCCCGTCGGGCGGGGCATCGCGCAGGCGGTAGCCGCCGGACAGCACCTGGATGCGGAGCGACTCCTCGCCGACACGATCGAGGACCGCACCGAACGACTCCTGGTCGATCGGCCGCGTGGACAGTCGGAGATAGCTGCTGGTGCCGTCGGGGCGCCCGACCTGGTCGAGCGCATCGCACAGGATCCAGTCGACCTCCGTCGCGAACGCCGGCTCGAAGTAGGTCAGGTTCGGCAGCTCCGCACCGACCGATGCCGTGATCGTCGACTGGTGCGCGCCTCCCTCAGGTGCGAGCGTCACCCCGGCGGGCGTGCCAGCGACCACGAACTTGGCGTCGTTGTAGAGGCCGTAGATGAACGCATCGAGACCACGGAGCACGAACGGGTCGTAGACGGTGCCGACCGGCAGCAGATGCTGGCCGTGGTGGTCGTGGCTCAGCCCCAGTTGACCGAGCAGCATGAACAGGTTCATCTCGCTGATCCCGAGTTCGATGTGCTGCCCGGTCGGCCCTGGCGCCCACTTCAGGAGACGATCCGCTCCGCCGTGGTGGTCATCGCGCTCGTCGTGGGAGTACACACCGCGCTTGTTGATGAAGCCGCCGAGGTTGGTGGAGATCGACACGTCGGGCGCCGTCGTGACGATCCGCTGGCCCACGCCCTCGACGTCGGCCAGACCGGCGAGGACCCGGCCGAATGCCTCCTGCGTCGACGACACACCTCGCGTCGTCGTGGAACGCACCGACGTGGGAATCGGCAGTTCCGGCCGCGGTCGAGGCGGCTCGTTGTTGATGTCACCGCCGACCGCCCGGCACCGGCGACCGGCATCGGAGTCGTCGTCGAAACGGTCCCACTCGGTCTTCGTGGTCAACCCGAGCGATGCCCGGAACTCGTCGATCTGGTCCGAGCTCAGCAGAGCCGAGTGGTTCATCGGGTCACCGGCCATCGGGAGGCCATGGCCTTTGATCGTGTAGGCGAACACGACCGACGGTCGATCCACCTCCGCATCGCAGGAGCGGAACGTGTCGACGAGCAGCCCGAGGTCGTGCCCACCCAGGTCGGTGACGAGATGTTGCAGCTCGTCGTCGCTCATCGAGTCGGCGATGTTCCGTACAGCAGCATCGGCACCGATCAGCAACTTGCGTTTCGCTTCAGCCGGCGAGAGGCCGAACAGCTCCTGGTACGCCTCGTTCGCCATCGCATCGATGTGCGCTTCGAGCGCCCCGCCGCCCGGCTGTGAGAACGCAGCCGTGAGACGTCGTCCGTACTTCGCCTCGGCAACGTGCCAACCGGCGTCGGCGAAGAACCGCTTGAGTCGGGTGGCGGCGATGTCGGGGATGACGCGGTCGAGCGACTGACGGTTCAGGTCGATGACCATCGTGAAGTTGCCCAACCCCCGGGTGGCCGGGTCGGCAATCGCCTCCCACACGTTGCCTTCGTCGAGTTCGGCATCGCCGACCAGTGCGACGAAACGGGCCGCAGGCTGCTCGCCGAAGTGCGAGTCGACGTAACGACGGGTCAGTGCCGAGAAGAGCGGCGCGACCGCTCCGAGGCCGACCGATCCGGTCGAGAAGTCCGACACGTCGGGGTCCTTCGTCCGTGAGGGGTACGCCTGAAGTCCGCCGCGCTGTCGCAACGTCGTCAGGTACGAACGGTCGAGTTCACCGGTGAGGTACTTGATCGCGTGGTACACCGGCGAGGCGTGGGGCTTGACGGCCACCTTGTCCTCGCCGCCGATGTGGGCGAACCACAGGGCGGTCATGATCGACACCATCGACGCACTCGAGGCCTGGTGCCCGCCGACCTTCACGTCGTGGCCGCCCGCCGCCACCTCCCGACGGTTGGCGTGATCGATCATGCGCGTGGCGAGCCACAGCACGCGCTGCTCGATCTCGCGCAGCGTCTCGATGTCGACCTCGTCGCTCATGGCTGCCCATCCTCTCTCACTTCACGATCGGTCAGGAACACCTGGAGGGCGGTGGCAGCCTGGTCGAGGTGGGTGTCGAGCAGGTCGAGCGCACACGCCACGTCACCCGACCGGCACGCAGCGAGCAGTGCGAGGTGTTCGTCGTCCGAGTCCGACGCCCCGCCGAGCGAATCGGTGTACAGCCGCACGTACGGAGCAACGGAGGCGTGGAGGATCTCGACGACGGCAAGGCCGCGTTCCCAGCCGGACGCCACATAGATCGCCCGGTGGAACCGCCAGTTGGCTTCGAGCCCTGACGGGTCGATGTCCGACGATGCACCAGGATCTGCGTTGAGCGCGAGTTCCGCTCCGGCGAGGTCGACGATCGACATCTTCGGAATCGCACGCCGCAGCAATTCGGGCTCGACCACACGCCGCAACGTGAAGTTCTCGTCGGCCTCGGCAGCCGTCAACGCAGGGATCACTGCACCCCGGTTCGGCTCGAAGCGCAGCAGACCGAGTGCGGCAAGACGTTGAAGGGCCTCGCGAACCGGGATCTTGCTCACCCCCATCGACGAAGCGAGTTCGTCCTGGCGCATCCACGTGCCCGGGGCGAGGGCGCCGCGCAGCATCCGATCCATCACGCTTCGCTGCACTCGATCGACAGTGGACATTCCCAGATCGTATACGATTATGCTGTCAGGATGAAACTCGCCGATTTCCCTCGTCACCCGCTCACCTTCGGACCCTCGCCGATCCACCCGCTCCCCCGGCTGTCGGAAGCCCTGGGTGGCGAGGTCGAGATCTGGGCGAAGCGGGAGGACTGCAACTCGGGCATCGCGTTCGGCGGCAACAAGGTCCGCAAGCTGGAGTACCTCGTGGCCGACGCGCTGGCGCAGGGGTGCGACACGCTGGTGTCGATCGGCGGCATCCAGTCCAACCACACGCGCGCCGTCACCGGAGTCGCCCGCCACCTCGGACTCGGATGTGTGACGGTGCAGGAAGCGTGGGTCGACTGGCCCGACATGAACTACGACAAGGTCGGCAACATCCAGTTGACACGGATCATGGGTGGAGACATCCGCATCGACGACGCCGGGTTCGACATCGGCATCCGCGACAGCTGGAAGGACGCACTGGCCTCGGTCGAAGCGGCGGGCGGCAAGCCGTACCCCATTCCTGCGGGAGCATCGGACCATCCGCTCGGCGGCCTCGGGTTCGCGAACTGGGCGGTCGAACTCGCTGCGCAGGAAGCGGAGATCGACACCTTCTTCGACCACGTGGTGGTGTGCACCGTGACCGGGTCGAGCCACGCGGGGATGATCGCCGGGTTCGCACTCGAAGACCGCTCGGACCGACACGTCATCGGGATCGACGCATCGGCGACGCTCGACAAGACCGTCGAGCAGGTCACACGGATCGCACGGAAGACGGCCGACACGATCGAACTGGGTCGCGAAATACGCGCAGACGAGATCACCATCATCGCCGGCTACGAGGGTCCGGCCTACGGCATTCCCGACCAGCAGACCGTCGGCGCGATCCACCTCGCAGCGCGCACCGAGGGCATGCTCACCGACCCGGTCTACGAAGGCAAGTCGATGGCCGGGATGATCGGGATGATCCGCAGTGGCGAGATCCCGGCGGGTTCGAAGGTGATGTACTGCCACCTCGGCGGCCAACCCTGCCTCCCGGCCTACGCCGGCGCCCCCGGCCTTGGCTGAGGTCGAATCAGTTGCCTGCCGTCGAAGCCACCCGTTCTCGGAACCACTCCTCGTTGCGGCAGGAGCGAGTCGTCGTGAGGTGTCGTCGACGATCCGTCAGCGGATCCGACCTCGCCACACGATCATGACGAACCATGCGGACAGATCCTGTGCGCATCTTCGACGCCGACGTTCCACTCCCGAAACTTGTGCATCCGGACGCGCTCTGCGAGTTCAGACGCACAAGTTTCGACCGGACAGCGCTCTGCGTGATGGGTTCAGGCGCTGGTTCGGGTCAGGAGCCGGACATGGTGATGCCGGAGATGACGAGCGACATGCCGGCCGCGCTCATCGGCAGCCATTCGATGTCGCCGCCGACCTCGACGATGTCGATGAGCATCCGCTGCAACGTCGAGGCGATCGTGAACTCACGCACCGGAGCACCGATCGCGCCGTTCTCGATCAGGAGGCCGGCCGCTCCGGTGGAGAAGTCACCCGAGATGGGGTTCACACCCGAGTGCAGACCCTGCATCTGCTGCACGAGCAGGCCGTCGTCGATCGAGGCGACGATCTCGTCCTGCGTGCGCGCACCCGGCACGAGCGAGAGCGCGAGGCAACCCACGCCGGGCGTGCCGGCGAATCCGCCACGGGTCGCGTTGCCGGTCGACACGCCTCCGACTCGTCGGGCCGACGAGGAGTTGTGCACGAACTGCTTCAACACGCCGTTCTCGATCAGCACGTTGCGTCGCGCCGCGAGGCCTTCACCGTCGACGTCGGTCGAGGTGTAGGCGCTCGGGTTGGTCGGGTCGTCGACGAGCGTGACGAGCGGGTTCGCCACCGCTTCTCCGAGCCGGTCCTTGAACAGGGATCGGCCCTTGGCCACGGCCATCCCGTTGAGCGTGGAGGAGATCACCCCGAGGAACTGCGCCGTGACGAACGGGTCGAGCACGACCGTGGTCGTCTTCGAGTTCGGCTTCGTCGCCCCGAGGAGACGGGTCGCCCGCTCGCTCGCCTCCCGTGCGGCGCGATCGAGGTCGAACTCGTCGGGTGAGTCACCGACGGAGAACCCGAACCCGGTCTGCGTCTCGGCATCATCCCCCTCGCCTTCGTCAGCGAGGGTGGACACCGAGACGTAGCACCCGTTCTCTCGACCGGCTTGGCGGATGCCAGCGGTCGAGGCGACAGCGGCCTCACCCCACCCGTCGGCGTAGTTGGCGTCGTCGACGCGAACCCGCGGGTCGAGCCCGGAGGCGAGTTTCTCGAGGGTCTTCGCGATGTCGATCTTGCGGTCGGTCGGGTACTCGGCGAGGACGTCGTTCCACATCACCTGCTCGGTGGTGGGCACACCGTCGGGCTCGGCGAGGCCGGCGAATTCGTCGCTCGTGCCGAACGCAACGTTGTCACGCGCTTCCGCGAGCACCTCGCGCACCGCGTCGGGGTCGAGCGTGCCGGCATACGCGAAGCCGGTCCGCCCGTCCTCGATCACGCGGATGCCGATGCCCTCGGACTGTGCCGACACGAAGTGCTCGACGGCACCCTGGTACACCCGCACCTCGGTCTCGCCGCCGCGTGACACGAACGCCTCGATCTGCTCGTTGCCGGCCGCCTGCTCGATCACCCGGTCGGCGATCGCCTGCAACTCGTCCGTCGTGTCACCCCGGGTCTGCTGGCCTCCGGTGGGGGCGCTCATGCTGCGGTGCCTCCGACCGTGAGTGCCTTGACGCGCAGGGTCGGTTGCCCGTCACCGACCGGCACGCCCTGTCCGTCCTTGCCACACGTACCGGGGCTGCCCATCGAGAAGTCGTTCGCGAGCATGTCGCTGTCCTGGAGCACCTTCGGGCCATTGCCGATCAGGTTGCCGTCACGCAGCGGCTCGGTGATCTTGCCGTCCTCGATCAGGTAGGCCTCGGTCATACCGAACACGAAGTCGCCCGACGCCGTGTTCACCGAGCCACCGCCGAGCTTGGCGACGTACACGCCGTTGGGAGTGCTGGCGACGATGTCGGCGGGGTCGTCCGGGCCGTTCATCACGTAGGTGTTGGTCATGCGGACCATCGGCAGATGCTGGTAGCTCTGGCGGCGGCCGTTGCCCGACTGCGGTCGGCCGTCCTTGCGTGACCGCAGGTAGTCCCACATGTAGTCGGTGAGGACGCCGTCCTCGATCAGCACGTTGCGCTGCGTGCGGGACCCTTCGTCGTCGTACCCCAGCGTGCCCCACTCGCCGGGCATCGTGCCGTCGTCGACGAGCGTGACCATCGGGTTGGCGACCTGCTTGCCGACCTTGCCCGCATAGACCGAGGCACCCTTCTGGATGTGATCGGCTTCGAGGCCGTGACCACACGCTTCGTGGAAGAGAACTCCGCCGGTGCCGTGCTTGATCACGACGGGCATCGAACCCGACGGTGCGGGACGGGCGGCGAGCTTGGTGACGGCCTGACGGGCGGCTTCGCGGGCCATCTCCTCGACGTCGACGGTGTCGAAGATCTCGAAGCCGACCGTGTGGCCCATCGACTGGTATCCGGTCTGCATGCCACCATCACCGTTGGCGACGGCATTGACGCGCAGCAGTGTGCGGATCACCTCGTCGTCGGCGAGCACGCCGTCGGTGTTCGCGATGAGCACGCGCTTGGTGCTGTCGCCGTAGCCGGCCGACACCTGGACGATCTCGGGGCCGTAGGCGCGAGCGGCGTCGTTCATCCGCGTGAGCAGTTCGACCTTCCGAGCCTTCTCGATCGAGTCGGGCTGGTGGACGATCGCGTTCGGACGGTGCGTCGCGGTCCGGGTCAGGCCGACGGAGTTGACGCCGCCGCCACCCTGGCTCGCGGCAGCGGCGGCCGCACCGGCGGCGGCTGCGAGGCCGACCTCGGACAGGTCGGACGTGTAGGCGAAGCCAGTGGTGTCGCCGGCGATCACACGGATCCCGGCACCGCGATCACGGCCGCTGGTGACCTGTTCGATGCGTCCGTCGTCGAGGCCTGCGGACGTGGACCGCTTGTCCTCCGCGTACACCTCCGCGAAATCGGCTCCGGTCTTCGTGGCACCGGCGAGCACTCGTTCCAGGACGTCGTTGTCGATCACCTCGATCAGTGTACGAACCGCGACCGGGGACCGAACGGGAACGCAGGAGGTCGGCGGCGCACGCGCTCGATCCGGGCCGCCAGGTCCGTGCCAGGCACGAATCCGACCGTCAGCTCGGGTCGTCGATGGCGTGGTGCCCGAGCGCACGGATCAGATCAGAGACCTGGTGATGCTCTTCGAGCGGATGACGCAGCGGGAGGTGCGACTGGACGATGTAGTGGTTGCGGCGTCCGCGCTTGACCCGCTGCACGCAGCCGATCGATTCGAGGTCGGCCAGGATCTGACTCGCGGTCCGCTCGGTGATGTCGACCCGCTCGGCGATGTCCTTCAGCCGAAGATCGGGCGTGGCTGCGATTGCCAACAGGACGTGAGCGTGGTTCGTGAGAAACGTCCACGTTCGTTCGACAGCCACGAATGGAGACTACTCGACGACGGTGGAGCAGAAATACCGGTAATCAATTTCCTAGAAGCTGGCTTCTGCTGTATGGTCGGTCTTCGTGGTTCGACATGCAGCACTGACAGCAACGACACCGATGACGGGACGGTGGTCGTGATGGAAGCGTTCCTCCTGTCGATCGCCGTGTTCGCTCCGCTCGGCGGCGCACTCGTCCTCCTGATCGCCCGACCGGAGGGGCTCCGCAGCGGTCGCGTCATGGCCGTGTCGTGCGGGGTCGCCTCGATCGCCGCACTGCTCGTCGTGTTGGTCAGCGGGCTCCGCGACGGCGGCGGCGTCGGTGACATCGCGCTGTTGGACCTGCGGGCCGAACGGGCGAGCTCCCTGCTGCTCGCCGTGGTGGCCGGGACCGGCGTGGTCGTTGCGTCCTTCTCGCGCCGCAACGTCGACGTCGACCCGCGAGCGCGTCGGTTCTTCACGCTTCTCGGCGTGCTCGTCTCCGGCAGTGCGCTCGTCGTCGTCCCCGGCGCAGCCGTCGCACTGGTGGTGGGCTGGTGGGGATCGAGTTGGGCGCTGATCGGACTCGTCGGCCACCGCTCGGAACTGGCGGCGACGCGTCGGGCACAGCGACGCACGGCGACTGCGCTCCTGGTCGGTGACGTCGCACTCCTTTCTGCGATCGTCATCGCCGTTGCGGCGAGCGGTGACCAGGCCGTTCGCAGCGTCGGTCTCGTCGTCGACGACCTGAACTCGACGTCGCTGCTCGGCGCGAGCGCCGCAGACGTCGTTGCCATCCTGCTGGTCGTGGCCGGCGCATCACGCTCCGCCCTGATGCCGTTCCACCGATGGCTGGTGACCACACTGGCGGCACCGACGCCCGTGTCCGCACTGGTGCACGCGGGCTTCGTCAGCGCCGCAGGGCTGTTGATCATCCGCTTCGGTCCGCTCGTGCTGACCTCGTTCGTCGCCGTTCACCTCGCCTTCGCCCTCGCTGCCGCCACGGTGCTGACGGCCATCGGCGCCGGAGCAACCCGCGTCGACGTGAAGGGCAAGCTCGCCTGGTCGACGGTCGCACAGATGGGGTTCATGGTCGTCCAGTGCACCGTCGGTGCGTTCAGCAGCGCCGTGTTCCACATCGCCGGCCACGGCATGTACAAGGCGAGCCTGTTCCTCGGCGCCGGCGACGCGGTCTCCTCGTCGCTGCGATCGACACGTCACGCGGCTGCGCTCCCGGTTCCGGCCGCCCGCGTCCGACTCGCCACGGTGATCGCCATCGCCACCGTGGTCGTCGGCATCGGCCTGGTCCTGCTGACGCCGGACGTGTCCGATGGCGGAGTGATCCTGATCGCCGTGTTCGCCTGGTTGACCGTGGCCCACGGAACGTGGGGTTGGCTCGGGCGCGGTGCCGCACCGTGGCCGACCTCCGTTGCCCAGGCCGCTGCCGGCGGGCTCGTCGCCGTGGCCGCCTATCTCGCAGGACTGCGCGCCGTCGAGGAGTTCGTGAAGCCGTCGTTCGCGGCCTTCGGCGAGGACGCCGGCGTCAGCCCGACGACACTGCTCGGCACCCTCGGCGTCGTCGCACTCCTCGCCGCCGCCCGCCACTTCGCTCCGGTACGTCCGGTCGTGCGGGCCGACACAGCCGTCCGGTCGTGGCTCGTGCGCACCGCTCACCCCGCAGTGGCCGGCGACATCCCGATCCGCCCCGCACGCTCTCTCCGGCGCAGTGCCGGCAGCCGCTCCGGCGCTGCGCCCACCGCTCCCGACTCCACCGGTGACATGCGTCGGTCACAGATCCGAGCAGACGTCGCTCGGGCCGGCAACGTGATCGCACCATCGTGGCCCCTGACCTCGGTCGTCGCCGTCAACCCGCTCGGCGGCCTCGAACACCTCGGGTTCGATGCGGCAACGAACCTCGCACGCACACAGTTCCGGGCCCGCACCCATCTGTCGCTCGACGAATTCCGGAGAGATCACGCGCTCGGCCGGACCACGGACGACGACGTGACATGGGCCGTCGAGTCGTCGTTCGTCGACCTCTGCGTGACTCCCCCCATCGAGATCGGTGATCGCTCGATCCCGGTGGCGAGGGTCATCGAGGCCGACCTCGTGAACGGTCCGGGGAACAGTGCGCCCGAGCCCGCCCGCACCGTGTTGGAACGCTGCGAAGGATCTCCCGACACGATCGGCGGTCTGATCGACTCGACGATCAGCCTCACGGCAGCGCGGTACGTCGCGGCAGCGAGGTCGACGGACGACGACGATTCGTTCTCCACCAGGTGGCGTCGTGACGCGGTGACGGTGAGCGCCATGCGACACCACCTGAGCTCTGACGCAGTCGACTGGCTCGGCATGCTCGGTACCGACGCGGCCGATGTCATCGACGCCGCGTTCACGGCGGCCGGAATCGCCGACGACGAGCGTCTCGCCGAGATGCGCGGGCACCTGTCGAGGATCCAGGGATGGGCGGGCTACGCCAAGTGGCGGACCGAATGGGCCCATCCGACCGAATCGCGCCCTCCGCTCGCACCGATCGAACTCGTCGCAGCACGCGCCGCTCTCGAGGCCGCCGCCATGTTCGGGGCATCCGCCGAGCACCCACTTCCCCGCGCTGCAACCGGACCGACACCGATCGCTGCGTCGGACCGCAGCGCTCGCCTCGACGCAGTCTGTGCCGCGCTGGACATTCGCGATACCGGATCGGACGTACGGGCCGACCTCGAACGTGTCCTCGAACGGGTCGATACGGTCGGTCGGCAAACCGTGTGGCTGCGGGCACAGGAACGGCGTGTCGATGTCGAGATGCTCTCGATGTTGGACCGGCTCGACCCGGGTGACCATCTCCGCGAACCCACTGCCCAACTCGTGTTCTGTATCGACGTGAGATCCGAGGGTCTCCGTCGCCACATCGAAGCCGAGGGCGCGTACGACACGCTCGGTTTCGCCGGCTTCTTCGGTGCAGCGATGTCGGTCCAACGCCTCGAGTGGGAACAGCCCGAAGCGCGGTGCCCCGTTCTCGTGACGCCGTCGATGCTCGCGACAGAACGACCGGTCGGAGAACGCACCGAGAGCGGTGCGGTGCCGGCCATCGAGCGGATGCTCGCCCGCGATCGGCGGCGTGCGGCTGCGAACGCGATGCACGCCCGCACCAAGTCGGGCTCCGGTGCTCCGTTCGTGATGGCCGAGGCCGCCGGATGGCTGTTCGGGCCGTTGGCAGCGGCGCGCACGCTCGTGCCGGGGCGTCGACCGACCACGCCTCGACCGCAAACGGTGATGACGCTGGAACGGGGCACCGACCACGAGGCGGATCTGGAACAGCGCATCTTCCTCGCCGAAGCGATCCTGCGGACGATGGGGCTGTCGAAGGGCTTCGCTCCTCTGGTCGTGCTGTGCGGGCACACGAGCCACAACGTCAACAACCCGCACGCGACCGCACTCGATTGTGGAGCGTGTGCCGGTGCGTCCGGTCAGGACAGTGCCCGGACCGTGGCGAGTCTGCTCAACGACGCGGGTGTCCGTGATGGTCTGCGCGACCGGGGCATCGACGTCCCGTCCGGCACCCACTTCGTCGGCGCCCTCCACGAGACAGTGAGCGACACCGTCGAGATCCTCGATCGCCATGACATCCCGCCGAACCACCGATCACTCGTCGAGCGACTCGACGCCGACCTCGCCACCGCCGGCAAGGCGCAGGCATCGGTGCGGGCCCGTCACCTCCCCGGGCCGGCCGCCACGGTTCGCGAGCGCGGTGTCGACTGGGCGCAGGTGCGCCCGGAATGGGGTCTCGCCCGCAACGCTGCCTTCATCATCGGACCACGCTCGATGACCGCCGGCCTCGACCTCGACGGGCGGGCGTTCCTGCACACGTACGACGCCGACAGCGATCCGGACGGCAAGGTGCTGGAGACGATCATGACCGCACCGCTCGTCGTGGCGCACTGGATCTCGGCGCAGTACTACTTCTCCACGGTCGACCCGGAGGTCTTCGGAGCGGGCGACAAACTGATCCACAACGTCGCCGCCGGAACAGGTGTCATCTCGGGTGAGAGCGGCGATCTCCGCGTCGGGTTGCCCCACCAGAGCACACATGTCGGCACCGAGCGCCACCACCGACCCGTGCGACTTCTCGCGACCATCCAGGCGCCGCTCGAGCGGATCGAGCGGATCATCGCCGAGAATCCCGTCCTCACCACGCTCGTGGCGGGATCATGGATCCGGGTGGCCGGACGATCGCACCCCCACGAACCGTGGTCGATGCGAACACCTCACGGCACCTGGATCACCGAGCCCCGACCCATTCCGATCAACCGAACACTGGAGACAACATGAACAGCTGGACCGGCTACACCACGATGGCCCGTATCGAAGTCGTCATCGACGGCGAACACGTACCGACCGTGCGAGACCTCCTCCTCGCCGCCGGAGCCAAAGGGTTCACGGCGATCCAGGGCGTGTCGGGCTTCGGCCACTCGGGCGCCCACGAAGGTCGTCTGATGTTCAACGATCGCAACAGCCTCACGCTGTTGATCAGCGTCGTCCAGATGGATCGCGCCGAAGCCGCCGTCGCCGGAATCCGTCAACTCCTCGACGACCATCACGGTGTGGTGTTGATCAGCGAGACCCAGGTCAGCCGTGCCGACTACTTCTGACGAGTCGATCGCACGCGTCGTCCCCCCGGCCCACCCCACCCGACCCACTCCGATTCGAGAGGACCCCCAGAAATCATGCCAACCAACGACACACCCATCCGCGTCACCCTGGCCCGCGGCGACGGGATCGGACCCGAGATCACCGAGGCCACACTTCGCATCCTCGATGCAGCGGACGTGCCACTGGAGTTCGACCCGATCGACATCGGCGAGTCCGTGTACCTCGCGGGCCACACCTCCGGCATCGCTCCGGAGTCGTGGGAAACGATCCGGCGCAACCCGGTCTTCCTGAAGGCCCCGATCACCACACCACTCGGTGGCGGCTACAAGAGCCTCAACGTCACCATCCGCAAGACTCTGAACCTGTACGCGAACGTGCGGCCGTCGAAGTCGTACTCCCCCTTCGTGGCATCTGCGCATCCGGGGATGGACCTCGTGATCGTGCGCGAGAACGAGGAGGACCTGTACGCCGGCATCGAGCACCAACAGACCGCCGAGGTCACCCAGGTCCTGAAGCTGATCACCCGCCCCGGTTCGGAGCGGATCGTTCGCTACGCATTCGAGTACGCACGCGCGTACGGGCGCCGCAAGGTCACGTGCATGACCAAGAACAACATCATGAAGCTGACCGACGGTCTGTTCCATCGGGTGTTCACCGAGGTCGCCGCCGAGTACCCCGACATCGAATCCGACCACCAGATCATCGACATCGGTGCCGCCCGACTCGCGGCGCAGCCCGAGATGTTCGACGTCATCGTGACGCTCAACCTGTACGGCGACATCCTGTCCGACATCGCTTCACAGATCGCCGGATCGGTCGGGATCGCCGGCTCGGCCAACGTCGGGTCGGAGATCGCGATGTTCGAAGCCGTCCACGGATCCGCACCCGACATCGCCGGCAAGGACGTCGCCAACCCGTCCGGCCTGCTGGTGGCAGCAACGCAACTGCTGGTCCACGTCGGTGCTGCCGACGTGGCGAGCCGGATCAAGAACGCATGGCTCGTCACGCTCGAAGACGGGATCCACACCACCGACATCTACCGCGACGGGCTCAGCTCCAAGAAGGTCGGGTGCCAGGAGTTCGCCGATGCGGTGATCGATCGCCTCGGTCTCACGCCGAAGCAGCTCAAGCCCGTGTCGTACAAGACGACCGGCATCACGGTGGACGTGGCTCCGCCCCGTGCCGCAACCAAGGAACTGGTCGGTGTCGACGTGTTCCTCGACTGGACCGATGCGGACCGTGACCCCGGTGCGCTCGGTGCCGGGCTGGAAGCAGCGTGCCCCGACGGCTGGAGGCTCAAGATGATCACCAACCGCGGCGTCAAGGTGTACCCCGATGGTGCGCCCGAGACGTTCTGCACCGATCACTGGCGCTGCCGCTTCCTGCCCACCGCTGGTGACGCGATCGACACCGGCGACATCATCACACTCCTCGCCTCGGTCTTCGACAGTGGCTTCGAGACGATCAAGACCGAGAACCTGTACCGCATCGACGGCGAGGTCGCCTACTCACTGGGCCAAGGCGAATGACAGGCGATGCCATGACACCTCCACCACGACTGCTCACCGGCAAGAAGCTCCTCATCACCGGTGTCGTGAACACCGACTCGATCGCGTACGCCACTGCGGTCGCAGCCATCGAGGCGGGCGCAGAGATCCTGCTGTCGAGCCTGGGCCGCGACATCGAACACAGCCGGGAGACCGCGGCGACCCTGGACGCTGACGTCGACGTGATCGAAGCCGACCTCACCCAGTCCGCCGATCTCGAGTCCCTCGTCGGGAACGTACGCGAGAGATGGGGACATCTCGACGGCGCACTCCACGCTGTCGCCTTCGCTCCGCGCGAGGCGTTGTCCGAGAGCTTCCTCGACGCAAGCGCGGGCGCCGTCGGCCGAGCGTTCGAGACGAGTGTCCACACCTACGCCTCGCTCGCACGACTCCTTCGCGACCTCGCTCCCACGTCGGGCGGTTCACTCGTCGGGCTCGACTTCGATGCGGCCCGCGCCTGGCCGGTCTACAACTGGATGGGCGTGTGCAAGTCGGCACTCGAATCGACGAACCGCTACGTCGCGCGGGATCTGGGCAGCAGGGCGATCCGGTCCAACCTGATCGCTGCCGGGCCGCTCCACACGCGGGCGGCCGGCGCGATCGGCTCGTTCGACCGCCTCCTGTCGGCCTGGGAACACCAGTCACCGATGACGTGGGATCCGCACGACGCAGCGCCGGTCGCCGACACGGCCGTGTTCCTGCTCTCCGACATGAGCCGGATGATCACGGGCGAGATCCTCCACGTCGACGGAGGTTTCCACGCCATGGCTGCACAACTCGACGGATGAGCGACTGCGGGATCCGATCACCGGGAGATCACTGATTGGAGAACTGCGGTGTCTGCGAGTCGGTCACCGGTGCGGCGCACTGCTGCGGGCTCACGACGCGGTGGGCGTGACGACGGCGTCGGAGATCGGGGCGCTCAGCTGAGCGGTGACCTCGTCGACGAGTTTCTGTGTGAGGTCCGTGGCAGTCCGGGCGTCGACCGTTGCGATACCGGCGGCACGCGCCGATCGGGTCAGGTGTGCCTGGATGGCCCGGATGACCTCGAAGCGATCGAGGTGTCGTCCGGCGTCGGATGCCTCGGGGCCTCCGCGTTGGGCGAGGTTCTGCCCGTGGTGGCGGCTGCGATCGACAACGACGAGCCGCTCGACCACGATGGGGCGAGCAGGATGGCGAGCGAGCTGCGACGT
The DNA here is from genome assembly GCA_038259945.1 of Acidimicrobiales bacterium. Lineage (GTDB taxonomy): Bacteria > Actinomycetota > Acidimicrobiia > Acidimicrobiales > Ilumatobacteraceae > Ilumatobacter_A. Next base: position 18,453 of record JBBSOH010000003.1, on the reverse strand, counting down.
CATCTCACCCGGTCGCAGGTGGACGCCTTCCAGGATCACCGACCGCTTGTCGTTCGCCAGACGGCTCGCGACCGCTGCGGTCGCGTCTCCGACACCGTCACACAGGCGCTCGAAACGCTCGAAGCCCGAGTCCGTGATGTCCCCGGCCAGTACCGGGTGATCGAACAACTCTGCGGTGGATGCGTGCAGTTCGGGGAGTGCGATCGACGGCACGACGAGTCGCAGGGTTTCGCGGATCGCATCGGTCGGCACCACCCGCGTGATGCCCAGTCGCACGGCGAGGCGGGTGGCAATCGTGCTCTTCCCGACTCCGGGGGCTCCTCCGACGACGATCACGATCGGGCGTCCGGACCGTCGGGCATCGCGCCACGCCATCCACCGGTCGGCGACCTCCGGCGAGATCGCGTGCTCGACCAGCGTCGTGTGGGCGACGCCGATGACCTCGTCGGCATGAATCTCCGTGCGACCATGATGGAGGAGTCGGGCCTGGACCAGCGAGGCCAGACGGTAGGCCTCCTCGGTCGGGACGCCCGTCGCGAGCAGGCTCGTGGCCATGACGCCCCGCGAGAACGGGAACTGCGAACCCGTTCGGTCGAGGACGAGGATGCGGGGGTCGACCTGAACCAGATCAACGGGCACGATGGAGGCCCGCGTCGTGCGGGTCGAACCACTGCTTCGCCAGATCGTCGAGTTCGATCCGGCAGTCGGCGAGTTCACCTGCGTCGATGTCGTGGTCGGGTTCGAACTCATGACGGAACGTGAGTCGCTCGACCGAACTCGACACCACACCGAGCCGCTGCAGCAATCCGTGTCGTTCGTCGACCCGGCACACGGGTTCGGTCGACCACATCCAGACGATCGTGACATCGAGGCGGCGGAGGGTCCGGCTCGCCGACTCGGTGACGGCGGATACCTCGGGCATGGTCATGGGAAGCGTGGTCATGAGAACTCCTTCGGGTCGGTGTCCGGGTGTGTTCGGATGTGCTCATCCCATCGGCGAGCAATGCACACACTACAAAGGGTGTGTTGCGAACTGTGTGCCAGAGTGTGCGGTTTGCATGACGGGCGCAACATCCCGGGTGTCATCCCGAATCAACCAACTCCATCGTGTGTGACCGAATGCATATGATCGCGTGGTGTCGTTGATCGAACCGCAGCGGGAGCGCCCTTCGTGGACGTTCCTCACGAACCACACGCATGTGCTCGTCGCACTCAGTCGCGATCCGGAGTTGCGCCAGCGCGACATCAGCTACGTGGTGGGGATCACGTCGGGTGCGGTGCAGCGGATCCTCGACGAACTCGAACAGGGCGGTTACCTCCGCCGCGAGAAGGTCGGTCGCCGCAACCGGTACGAGGTCATCGCGAACGAGCCGCTCCGTCACCCGCTCGAGAACGACCACACGATCGGCGAGATCCTCGACAAGCTCAACACCTGAAGCCGAGTCGACCGCGCGGGCTCTCACGACCCGATGGATCCCACCCGAGAACTCAGCGCTCGCAGTCGCGGCGATGCGCGAGGATGACCCGGTGGGGACCTCGCGAATTCGCTCGGTGACGCTCATGGCGATCGCAACGACGGTCGCGTGCACGGCGTGCGCCGCGAGCGACGGTCCGGACCGAGGATCCGTCGATCGGCCGTCGGCACCGACATCGTTCGACAGCGAGGCGACGGAGGCCACCGCAGTCGAGACCGGGGCCGGCACCCCGGGCACACCGACAGCCACCGACGCAGCTGCGACCGGCTCCGCCCGCTCCGCCCGACTCGCCTTCACCGGCGACACGTTGCCGCACAGCCCACTGTGGCGCCAGGCCCAGGCCAACTCCGGCGGCGGTGGTGGTTACGACTTCTCTCCCATGTTCGCCGAGATCGCCGGCCTGCTCACCTCGGCCGACCTCGCCGTGTGTCACCTCGAGACCCCGATCGCACCCGACGGCGAAGAGTTCTCCACCGACCCGCTGTACGGCGTGCCCCCACAGATCGCGTCGGCCATGGCGCAGGCCGGATACGACCGATGCTCGACTGCGAGCAACCACATCCTCGACCGATACGCCCGTGGCGTCGACCGCACGATCGACGTGTTGGAGTACAACGGCATCGCCCAGTCCGGCTCGGCCCGCAACGAGGTCGAGAGCGTCCCCGACGTGTTCGAGGTCAACGGCATCAGGATGAGCCAGCTCTCCTACACCTACGCCACCAACGGCATCCCACTTCCGGCCGGCGAGCCGTGGCGGACGAACCTGATCGACCCGGCACGGATCATCCGCGATGCGAACCTCGCTCGCGACCTCGGCGCCGAGTTCGTCGTGGCCAGCCTCCACTGGGGCACCGAGAAGGTGACCGAACCGAACGAGCAGCAACTCGCCGTCGCTGCCGCAGTGACCGCGAGCGGAGCCGTCGATCTGATCATCGGCCACCACGCACACGTGGTGCAACCGATTGCGCAGGTGAACGGTGTCTGGGTCGCCTACGGGATCGGAAACATCCTGTCGAACCTCCCCGTCAACGATTCGTGGCCGGCGGCGAGCCAGGACGCCGTGATCGTCGAAGTCGCCGTGCGCGTCGGCTCGGACGGAACCGTCGAGGTCGACCGTCCGGTCGTGCGACCCACCTGGGTCGACAAGGACGACGGATGGGTGATTCGCGACGTCGACGTTTCGCTCGGTCGCTCGGACCTCGGCGATGCTCAGCGAACGCGGCTCGAGCAGTCCCGCGAGCGGACCGCGACCGTGCTCGGCGAGTTCTTCCCCGCTCCGTGACCACACGTTGCTGGTCGCAACACCGTGGCTCCGGCGTCGGCGTGCGTTAGCGTCACGAGCCGTGACGGTGGAGACGGGCATGCGCGGGTCGGCAACGTTGGTCGTCGAGCAGATCGACACAGCGTCCGCAATGCGATCGGGCGACGTCGACGTGCTCGGAACACCCCGGCTGATCGCACTGTGCGAAGAGGCCACCATGACCGCACTGAACGGCGCACTCGACGCCGACCACTGCTCGATCGGGATGCGGATCCGCGTCGATCACCTCCAGCCGACACCGGTCGGTGCGTCGGTCACCGCCGACGCCGTTCTCGACAAGATCGACGGCCGACGCCTCACGTTCACCGTGTCGGTGTCCGACTCGGGCGGCCTCGTCGCTGCCGGCAAGATCACCCGCGCCGTCGTGGATCGTTCGACCTTCCTCGACAAGTGCTGCTCTGCCTGAACCGACCGACAGCACGGCGATCCGTCGGCGTACAGTTGACTCGATGAGCGAGGGGAACGCACCGCCCGACGCGCCCCCACGTGTCCACCGGCTCCACTGGTGGAAGGAAGCGGCGATCGTCATCGCGTTCTACGTCGTGTATTCGTGGATCCGGAACCGGTTCGGTTCGAACACGATCGCCGCGGACGGCGTCCCGCAAGCCGCGTTCCACAACGCCGAGCGGATCATCCGGATCGAACGTGCGATCGGGCTGTTCCACGAGGAGAGCATTCAGGAATTGTTCCTCTCCCAGCGCTGGTTCATTCAGTTCTGGAACGTCTACTACGGAACATTCCACTTCTTCGTCACGCTGGCGGTGTTCATCCTCCTGTTCTTCAAACGCAAGGACGTGTTCCCGCAGTGGCGCAACACGTTGGCGGCGATGACCGCTCTCGCGATCATCGGCTTCGCGTTCTTCCCGCTGATGCCCCCGCGTCTGCTGGACCAACCCTGCCCCGGAGCCGACGCCGTCGAATTCGGCGGTGCATGTGTCGAGAGTGAGCTGCGTCCAGGCCCCGAACTGACCTTCGACGGGACGAACGGATTCGGGTTCGTGGACACGCTGAGCGTCTACGGCGGCCCCTGGCGCTTCGATTCCGAGGAGGTCGCGTCGATCTCCAACCAGTACGCAGCGATGCCGAGCCTGCACATCGGCTGGTCGACGTGGTGCGCACTCGCAGTGTGGCCGCTGCTGCGCCGCAGATGGACCCGGGCAGCCGTGCTGTTGTATCCGCTGGCCACGCTGTTCTGCATCATCGTCACAGCGAACCACTTCTGGCTGGACGGAGGTGGTGGCCTCCTCGCCTTCTCGGTCGGCTCCCTGATCGGATGGGGCTTCCACCGCTGGAACCAGAACCGTCTCGACCGGCGCGACCTCCTCACTGCGTTGCTCACCGAACGCTCCGGTGAGGCACCCAAGCGGTTCCGGTTGAGTTCCGTTGCGTCGGAGATCATCGACGACGTGCACGGCGAGTACGAGGACGAGCACCGCCGCCCCCTGGTCGACGACGCACCGACGACCGAGCAGCGGCATCCGCCCGGCTGAGCCACCGACACTCCCGCCCAGACGCAGTGTCACGCATGTGATCGTTCGGGGTCGTAACCTGGTCCGGAATGAGCCAGATGCGTCTGAACCCTCTCAACGGGCGTTGGGTGACGATCGTGCCGGACCGCGCCGAGCGGCCGAGCGACTTCGCACCCCGTGATCCCAGCGACGACTACAACCTCGACCGGCCCTGCCCCTTCTGCCCGGGCAACGAGGAGGAGACGCCGCCGGCGTTGGAGACGATCGACGAGGACGGCAGTTGGTCGATGCGCGTCATCCCCAACCGGTATCCCGCGTTCGACGGGGATGACGCGTTCGCGGTCCACAACATCGGGCCGGTCCACGTCAAAGCGGAGGCCAGCGGCATCCACGAGGTCTTCGTCTATGCGCCCGACCACAACGGCGCACTCCACGAACTCGATGACGAGCACGCGACGCAACTGATGCAGGTGCTCAAACGTCGTCTCGCCGAGCATGCTGCGCTTCCGTTCGTGCGCTACACGCAGGTGATCGTGAACCACGGTCGCGAGGCGGGGGCATCGGTCGAGCATCCGCACGGCCAGATCCTCGGGCTTCCGTTCGTTCCGAGCGAAGTTCTCGACGAGGAACGCGCCTTTGCACGCTTCGCAGGAGGGTCACTCCTCGAGACGACCATCGCGGCCGAACTCGCCAACGACGATCGGGTCGTCATCCAGAACGACGACGTCGTCGTGATCTGCCCGTGGGCCAGCGGCGTCCCGTACGAGATGCTGATCGTGCCGCGCGAGCAGCATGCCCACCTCCCCGATGCGTCCGACCGATCGCTGGCCGCTGTCGGCATCGCTCTTCGTGACGCGGTCGGGCACCTGAACAAGGCGCTGGGCGACGTGGCGTTCAACCTCGGGTTGCACACGGCCCCACATCAGCACACCGGCGACTACCACTGGCACCTGCACATCTGGCCTCAGATCACCACGCAGGCCGGCTTCGAGCGTGGCACTGGCGTGATGATCAACATCGTCGCTCCGGAACAAGCCGCCGCCACACTGCGCTCGGTCAGCGCCCCCGTCTAGAGGTCGCTCGGGGGTCGCTCGGGTCTGGTTCCGGCCAACCAGACCATGCTCATGGGGCCGATGTCGAGCAGGGCACTCGATGGTTGACCCTGCCAGGGTTCGTCGTCCGTGGCGGTGACGGGTCCGACCGAGCGGTGACCGCTCCCCCACCACGCAGCAGCGTCGGTGTCGAGGGCGAGTTCCCACTCTCCGTTCCAGGGGAGACCGACCCGGTAGCCGGGCCGCGGCACCGGCGTGAAGTTCGCGATGCATGCCACGGCGTCAGCGCCGTGGTCGCCCCAGCGGAGGAAGGCGAACATCGAGTGCTCGGCATCATCTGCGTCGAGCCACTGGAAGCCGGCCGGGTCGGCGTCACGTCGCCAGAGCGCCGGGAAGGCGTCGGCCGATCGACTCATCTCGGCGAGCACGTCGTGGACGCCGCGGTGCGACGGATGGTCGAGGAGGTGCCACGGCAGGCCGGCGGCATCGTTCCACTCCTGCCAGGGCGCCAGTTCGGCGCCCATGACCAACAGCGGCGAGCCGGGCACCGCCCACTGCCACGCGAGCAGAGTTCGCAGGCCGGCGAACTTCTGCCAGTCGTCGCCACCCATCTTGGTCAGCAGGCTGCCCTTGCCGTGGACCACCTCGTCGTGGCTGAGCGGCAGCACGAAGCGTTCGTTGTACGCGTAGATCTGAGCGAATGTGAGCTCGTTGTGGTGGTGTGCCCGGTGGACGGGGTCGTGCTGCAGGTACCCGAGCGAGTCGTGCATCCAGCCGAGATTCCACTTGTGACTGAAGCCGAGGCCGCCCTCCGACACGGGGTGAGTGACGCCGGGCCACGCCGTCGACTCCTCGGCGATCATCAGCACGTCGGGGAACTCGTCACCGACGACGGTGTTGGTCTCCTGGATCAGCCTGATCGCCTCGAGGTGCTCCCGACCCCCGTGCTCGTTCGCACTCCATTCGCCCTGCTTGCGCGAGTAGTCGAGGTAGAGCATCGACGCCACGGCGTCGACCCGGAGTCCGTCGACGTGGAATTCGTCGAGCCAGTACAACGCGTTCGCGACGAGGAAGTTGCGGACCTCGTTGCGGCCGTAGTCGAACACGTAGGTGCCCCAGTCGGGGTGCTCACCGCGGTGCGGGTCCGCATGCTCGTAGAGCGCCGTTCCGTCGAATCGACCGAGGCTCCACTCGTCTTTCGGGAAGTGAGCCGGCACCCAGTCGACGATGACGCCGATGCCGCGGCGGTGCATCGAGCCGACGAAGCGACGACAACCATCCGGGTCGCCGAAACGGGCGGTCGGTGCGTAGTAGCCCGACACCTGGTATCCCCACGAACCGCCGAACGGATGCTCGGCGATCGGCATCAGTTCGACGTGCGTGAACCCGAGACGCTGAGCGTGCTCGCCGACCTGTTCGGCCAGTGCATCCCAGTCGTCGACACCGCGTCGCCAGGAACCGAGATGGACCTCGTAGACGCGCATCGGCGATTCGCCGGCGAGAGTGCTGCCACGGCCGGCCATCCACTCGTCGTCATCCCACTCGAACGCATCGAACGACGGCACCACGCTCGCATCGCTCGGCGGCGCCTCGGTGCGGCGCGCCATCGGGTCGGCCTTGCGGATGGTCCGGCCTTGCGCCGTGGTGATCTCGTACTTGTAGCAGTCGCCCGTTGCGGCGTTGCTCGCCACCGACCAGATGCCGGACGTCCCCTCGACACGTGCCATCGGCTCCGGCTGCCACTCGTTCCAGTCGCCCACCACACCCACAGCCGTTGCGTTCGGCGCCCACACCGAGAAGAAGGTCGGCGCCGCATTCTGCTCCCCGCGCCCGGGACGCTGCGGCCCCAACACCTCCCACAGACGTCGATGGGTTCCCTCCCCGAACAGATGGAGGTCGAGTTCACCGATGTACTGATCGTTGCCCGGCATCGAGCCCCACAGTACCCGCCCGTGCGATCGCCCTGCGCCGGGTCCGGGGCCGGGGCCGATGATCAACCCAGACGGCGGGATCGCCCGAAGAACCCGGTGGCGCTGGACGTCAGCTCCGGGTGTCCGACCAGACGAAACGCAAGCTGGCTTGCAGATCCACCACTCGAATGGCGGTGTCGGCAGCTGGCCTGCGATTTCACACTGTGCCGATCCGGAACTCACCCGTCGGACATCCGGACTGACTCGGTGCCGAGACGCCGAGCAGCCCCGACCCCGGCCATGCACACCTCCCTCGACCGCAAGTCGTCTTCACTGTCGACGCCGCTCGTGCCGGGTTACAGTCCGAGCGTGCGTGTGTTGATGCTGAGCTGGGACTTTCCTCCACGCGTCACCGGCGGCAATGCAGCCCACGTCCACGGTCTGAGCCAGGCGCTCGCCGACGCCGGCCACGACGTCGTCGTCCTGACTCCGGCGATGAGGCGGCCCGACCCCGCCGTCGAGTACGTCGGGCGCGTCCGTGTGCTGCGAGCCGACGTCGGGCTCCCCCACATCCCCGACGATCGCCAACTCGCCATCGCCGCCTCCGCAAACCATGCGCTGACACAAGCCGTCTTCGATGCGGGCTCGCCACTCACCGGGTGGATGCCCGACATCGTGCACGGCCACGACTGGCGAATCGGGTGGGCCGCCGACACCATCGCACGGCACCACGGCGTGCCGTTCATCCTCACCATGCACGGCACCGAGCGGGTCCGCCACGGTGGCAACCTTCCCGAAGGCGACCCGACCGACGTGAACTCCATCGAGTGGTGGCTCGCATTCCGCGCCGACCGGCTCGTGGCATCGACGCGTTTCATGGTCGACCAACTCGTGACCTTCTTCGAGCTCGCTCCCGAACAGGTGGTGCGCGTCCCGAACGGGATCGATCCGACGCTCTGGGCGGGCCACGACCGGCCGACCGACCGTCAGCCCTTGATCGTCTCGTGGGGGCGGGTCCAGTACGAGAAGGGTTTCCAGGTCCTCGCGCGAGCGATGACCACGCTTCGCCATCGGGTTCCCGACGTGTCGTGCGTGATCGCAGGTCGAGGGAGCTACCTGCCCGAGTTGCAGACCCAGATCGACGTGGAGGGCGTGAGCGACCTGATCGAACTGCCTGGCTTCGTTCACGATGCGGAACTTCGGCACCTCGTGCAGCGAGCCGGATGTGTGGTGCTGCCGTCCCTGTACGAGCCGTTCGGCCTGGTCGCGCTCGAGGCGCTCGCCGCCGGCGCACCCTTGATCGTCGCCCGCACCGGAGGGCTGGCCGAACTGATCGTGGACACCGACGCCGGCCTCACCTTCGAGCCGGGAAACCCCGACGACCTGGCGCACTGTGTCGAACTCGTCCTGCGCGACCCAGCTCTCGCTCAGCAGTTGACCACGAACGCCCAACGACTGATCGAGACGAAGTACTCGTGGGGTGCCATCGCATCATCGGTCGTCCACGTCTACGACGCCGCAACCATCCACCGCACGCGCTGACGTCCGGCCGCGCACCGACATTCGTTCACGCGACCGAAATCCTGTTCATCCGGACCAGCGTTACGATCGCCGGACGATGCGCCCGACCCACCAGTTCAACGTCACCAGCGAGATCCCCGACGAACTGTCGGTGCTCCCCGGACTCGCCGCGAACCTGCACTGGGCATGGGATCGCCAGCTCGCGGCGGTGTTCGACCGCATCGACGGACGGCCCGTCGACGAGTCGTGGCGTCGCACGGGTCAGCACCCGACGGACCTGATCCGTCGCACCGATCCGGAACGCTGGAAGCAGCTGTCGACCGACGCCGATTTCGTCGCACAAGTACGCGACGCGAAGCAGCGCCTCGACGACGCCCTGCAGGGTGGCACCTGGTTCGACGACCGAGCCGCCACCGACGCCTCACCGTTGCGCAGCGTTGCCTACTTCTCCCCCGAGTTCGGGATCACCGAGGCACTCCCGCAGTACTCGGGCGGCCTCGGCATCCTCGCCGGCGACCACCTCAAGGCATCATCCGACCTCGGCATCCCGCTGATCGGCGTCGGGCTGCTCTACGCCGAGGGCTATTTCCGCCAGCGACTGAACGCGGACGGATGGCAGGAGGAACGCAACGAGACGATCGACCCGAACGCTCTCGGCATCGTGCCCACCGGCGTCGTCGTCGAGGTCGATCTCGCCGGCGTCACGGCCAAGGTGCAGGTGTGGCGCGTCGACGTCGGTCGCATCGCGCTCTACCTGCTCGACACGAACGTGCCGGGCAACCCGCCCGAGATCGTGTCGATCACCGACCGTCTCTACGGCGGCGACGAGCAGCACCGGCTGCGCCAGGAGATCGTGCTGGGCATCGGTGGAGTGCGGGCGCTGCGGGCGCTCGACCTGGCTCCACAGGTGTTCCACATGAACGAGGGTCATGCGGGCTTCCTCGGTCTCGAGCGTGTCCGGGAATGGATCGACCGTGGGCTCTCGTTCACGGAGGCGATCGAAGCGGTGCGCGCCGGCGGCGTGTTCACCACGCACACCCCGGTCCCCGCCGGCATCGACCGCTTCCCCCGCGACCTCTTCGAGCGGTACTTCGCCGACTTCGCCCCGCTGCTCGGCATCACCTTCGACGAGCTCTTCGCGCTCGGCGAGCGAGCCGACGAACCCGACGGCAAGTTCAACATGGCGGTCATGGGCATCAACCTGGCCTCGTACCGCAACGGGGTTGCCGCTCTCCACGGCTCGGTCGCACGCGAGATGTTCAGCGGTCTCTGGCCCGACGTCCCCGTCAGCGAGACGCCGATCGGCCACATCACGAACGGTGTCCACGCTCGCACCTGGGTGAGCGACCGGGTCGACGAACTGCTCTCGGGCGCGGTCGGCGACCACTGGCATCTCGCCGACGAGTCCGAGTTCGCACGAGTGAGCGAGATCGACCACCACGCGATCTGGTCGGTCCGTCGACAGGGTCGTCAAGAACTCGTCGACCTCGTCCGCGACCGGCTCGGACACGACCTCCTCGATCCCGACGTGCTCACGATCGGCTTCGCCCGTCGCTTCGCCACGTACAAGCGCGCCAACCTCCTCCTCGGACAACTCGACCGGCTGAAGGCACTGGTGCTGAACGCCGACCGACCCGTCCAGTTCGTGTTCGCCGGCAAGGCGCACCCGGCGGACCATCCGGGCAAGTCGCTGATGCAGCAGATCCACCACATCACTCGGGACGCCGACATCGGTCACCGGTTCGTGCTGATCCCCGACTACGACATCGGCATCGCGCGCACGATGTACCACGGCTGCGACGTGTGGCTGAACACGCCCCGACGGCCGATGGAGGCCTGCGGCACGAGCGGAATGAAGGCCGCACTGAACGGGGTGCTCAACTGTTCGATCCTCGACGGCTGGTGGGACGAGATGTCCAACGGCACCAACGGCTTCGACATTCCTTCCTTCGAGGACGACCACGACGACGTCCGCCGCGATCAGCGCGAGGCCAACGCCACGTTCGAGGTGCTCGAGCGGCAACTCGTCCCGCTCTACTACGCCACCGATGCCGGTGATGGCGGCGGTCTGCCGCACGGCTGGATCGATCGGATCAAGGACAACTGGATCACGCTGGGTTGGAACGTCATCGCCGGCCGCATGGTGCGTGACTACACGACCGCGCTGTACGAACCCGCAGCACGAGCCGCGGACATCGCTGTCGCCGACGACGCATCGTGCGCCCGCGAGCTCGCAGCCTGGCGGTTCGGGGTGGCCTCGGTGTGGCCGAAGGTGACCGTCGCCGTCGACCCGGCATCGGAGCTCGACGACGGCGTGGCCGGCGACGAACGAACCGTCTCGGCAGCGGTCGATCCGGGCAAGCTGCGCCTCGACGAAGTGGTCGTCCAGATCGTGCACGGTCCGCTCGATCCTTCGGGCGCGATCGACGGCAGCCGGATGCAGACCGTTTCGATGTCCGGCGACGGTGCCGGCCGCTTCGCCGGCACCTTCACTCCGACTGGGGCCGGCCCCTGGGGCGTCGCAGTGCGGGCGATGCCGTTCCACATGGCCCTCAGCAGCCCCGTCGAGACCGGCCTCGTCACGCTCGGCTGAACCTGTCATTCGGTGTCAGACACCGTTTGGTTGTCATTCCGGGTCTGACACCGTGTGGTTGGATGACACGGACTGACACGTCTGTAGCCTCGCCCGGTGAGCGTGGGACGAGACACACGGGTGCCGATCGTTCCTCCGGTCGACGGCCGGCCGTCATCGTGGACGATCCTGCTCGCATTCGGGGGACTCAACGGAACGCTCGCTGCCGGGTACGGCGTGCTGTTCACCATCGTCGACGACTACCAACGCGAGTACGACATCGGGAGCAGCCAGATCGGGATCGTCATCGGCATCGGGTTCCTCGCCGGCTTCGTCTCCCAGATCGTCTTCGCGCCCTTTGCCGACCGCGGCCACGCCCGCAAGGTCGTCGTGATCGGGGTGCTCGTCAGCATCACCGGCCTCCTGCTCATGGCAGCCGGCACGAGCCTCGTGCCCATTCTGATCGGGCGTGTCGTCAACGGGCTGGGCGTCGGCGCGTCCAGCCCGGCGATCCGACGCATCGTGATCCTCGCGGACCCCGAGAATCTGGGAAGCAACCTCGGTCGTCTGCTCTCGGCCGATGTGTTCGGCTTCGCCATGGGTCCGGCCATCTCCGCTGTGCTGGTCGGCCCCTTCGGAATCCCGTCACCGTTCATCGTGGTCAGCGTGTTCGCACTGGTCCTGCTGCCATTCGTGGCACGGGTGAAGGTCGACGAGACCGAGACCCACTTGCGTCCCAAGAAGCGACTGGCGTTCGACCTGCTCAAGATCCGGCCGTTCGCCGGTGCGACGGTCCTGGCCGGGGTGGCGTTCATCATGATCGGTGGATTCGACGCTCTGTGGTCGTTGGTCCACGACGAACTGGGCACAGCCGAGTGGATCGCGAACCTCGGGATCACACTGTTCGCGTTGCCGCTGGTGTTCCTCGGGCCGCGCGGCGGCCGCCTCGCCCAGACCTTCGGACCGTTCCGGCTCGCCGCAATCGGGCTGTTCGCCGGCGCTGGGTTCTTGATGGGCTACGGCCTGCTGCCCACCGGCGGGCTGATCTTCGCGCTCGCGATGTGCCACGCGCTGAGCGACGGCCTGACCATCTCGGCAGCAGGAGTGGCGGCCGGCCTCGTGGTCCCACAGGACCGCCAGGCCGGAGCGCAGGGAATGCTCGGCGCATCACAGGCACTGATGGCCGGGATCATGGCCGTGGTGACCGGCTTCGTCTACGAGGAGTTCGGCCGGACGGTCGCCTACGCCACCGTGGCCGGATCGATCGTGGTCGTCACGTCGATCGGGCTGTGGCTCGCCAAGGATGCGTGGTCACTGAACCGTCCGATCGAGCACGCCGGCGCCGGACGCTGAGCCCGCCGACGACGCGACCTCTCACCGGCCGCTGAACTCGGCCTTGCCGGGGCCGTGTTCGAGGAAGCTCGCCACACCGATCTGGCTGTCATCGGACCGGAACACCTCGACGAACCCGTCACGCTCCATCGCCAGCCCGGCGTCGAGTGACGTCTCGATCCCGCCGTCGATCAGGCGCTTGATGATGCCCTGAGCGACGAGCGCTCCCCGTGCCACTTCACCTGCGAGCGCGAGCGCCCTGTCGTGCAGTTCTTCGGGCGCCACGACTTCGTCGGCCAAGCCGATCCTGAGCGCCTCGTCGGCCTTCACCTGGCGACCCGTCAGGCACATCTCCTTCGCCTTCGACGCGCCGACGACTCGCGCCAGGCGCTGAGTACCGCCACCGCCCGGGATGATCCCGAGCAAGATCTCCGGCTGACCGAACACGGCTCGCTCCGACGCGATCCGGTAATCACAACCCAGCGCGAGTTCGCATCCTCCACCCAGCGCGTAACCGCTCACGGCTGCGATGACGAATCTCGGCAGCGCGGCGAACGCACCGATCGCATCGTGGAAGAGCGGACCGATCTCGGCGGCCTCGTCGGGACCGCCGAACTGGGAGATGTCGGCTCCCGCTGCGAAGATCCGGTCGCCGCCGGTGATCACCACGGCGCCCGGCAGATCCTCCGCCAGTTCGTCGGCCGCCTGCTTCAGCTCGCCGAGGAGTTCGCGTGAGAGTGGATTGACCTTCCCGTTGGTCAGCGTCACCACGGCGATTCCGTCGTCACGCCGTTCGAGTGTCAGTAGTTCATAGGCCATCCGCCAAGCCTGCCAGACACGTTGCTCTCACTCGGGGTCCGGTGAGTCTTCCTCGGCCACGGGACGACCCAGCCTCACCGAATACCAGCCCGACCGGAGACCGGTGAGTCTTCGTCGGCCACCAGGCGAACAGCACTCACCACAACGACATCGGGCGGATCAGGCGAGGCCGGCGAGCATCTCGTCGGCGGCGGTCCACGGGTCGGTGGTGCGCTCGGCGACTTCGTCGGTCAACTCGTCCCACCGGTCGCCAGTACAGATCTGTCGGGCCTTTCGACCAAGGCGCTGCGCGATGATCTCGCGGAGTTCCTCGCGCAGGCGGAACGTGCGACGTTCCTTCAGCAACCCGGTCGACTCGGAGAACTCCCGATGCTCGAGGACCGTGTTCCACAGGTCCTCGACGCCCGCCCCCGTCGTGCCCACCGTGTCGATGATCGGTGCTCGCCACGCTTCGTGCGCGATGTCGGACAGGTCGAGCATCTGCATCAGGTCGCGGCGTGTCTCGTCGACACCCTTGCGATCCGACTTGTTGATCACGAAGATGTCGGCGATCTCCATCAGCCCCGCCTTGTTGGCCTGCACGCTGTCGCCCCAGCCCGGGTTGACCACGACGATCGTGGTGTCGGCTTTGCCGGCCACCTCGACCTCGACCTGTCCGACGCCGACCGTCTCGACGAGGATCCACTTGCGACCGATCGCATCGAGCGCTCGCACCGCTTCGGGCGTGGCGAGCGACAGCCCACCCAGGTGGCCGCGGGTGGCCATCGACCGGATGAACACCCCCGGGTCGGTGGCGTGGTCCTGCATGCGGACGCGATCGCCGAGGATCGCTCCGCCGGTGAACGGTGACGACGGGTCGATCGCGAGGACGGGGATCTCCAGATCCATCGAGCGCAGGTGGGAGATGATCGCCGAGGTGAGCGTCGATTTGCCTGCGCCCGGCGCTCCGGTCAGCCCGACTGTGTAGCCACCACCCGACAGGGGGTAAGCGAGTCGGCCGATCTCGCGTGCTTCGTCGTCGCCACGTTCGATCAACGAGAGCAGACGAGCGAGTGACGCACGATCGCCGTCGAGCGCCGACTGGAAGAGTTCGGGAGCGGGCGGTCGCTTGCGGGCCATATCGCTACAGAGTCAATCGGATCGAGTGGGGTCGGACCCAATCAGACGACGCATCGACCTCACGCAGCGACGAATCGGCGCAGCGCCCAGACGCAACGCGAACGCAACGGTCGAACGATCGGCCCGGGTCAGGCCAGAGGGCTGCGAACGGGCCCGTTGCCGATGGCGGCATCGAGATCACGTGCGGCGATGTCGATCACTTCGGTGACGCCGTCGACACGGTCACGCATGATTCGTTCGATGCCGGCCTTGAGCGTCTGCGTGGAGGCGGGGCAGCCGACGCATGCACCGGTGAGTTCCACCTCGACCACGCCGGTCTCCTCGTTCACCGCGTGCAGGATGATGTCACCGCCGTCGGCCTGGAGGGCGGGGCGGATCACTTCGATGGTGGTTTCGACCTGTGCGCGCATCTCGTCGACCATTCAATCAGCGGTGGTCGTACGATCAATGATGTGACCGCCTCGCTCGCAGCACTGCTCGCCCACCAGGGCGGATGGGACGAGGTCCTGCTGATCGGCGGCCCGATCGTTGCGATCGCCGGGTTGTTGATCCTCGCCAAGAAGCGGGTCGACGCCGCCGCCGACGAGACGGCGAACACCTCTGATTCGGAGTGACGGCACCTCGGATCGGTGAGCGTCAGACGCGTTCGATCGACGCGCCGACGGCGCTCAAGCGACCGACGAGATCGTCGTAGCCCCGGTCGATGTGGTGCACCCCCGAGATGCGGGTCTCGCCCTCGGCGGCGAGGCCTGCGACGACCATGGCGGCTCCTGCTCTGATGTCGTGGGCCTTGACTCGTGCACCCGACAGCCGGGGGACTCCGCGGACCACGGCGTGGTGCCCGGTCGTGCGCACGTCGGCTCCGAGTCGTTGGAGTTCCTCGACGTAGCGGAACCGACCCGGGTAGAGGTTCTCGGTGACGATCCCGACACCGTCGGCGACAGCGAGCATCGTGATGATCAGCGGCTTGTAGTCGGTGGCGATCCCCGGATACGGCAGTGTGGCGATGTCGATCGATCGCGCGCGGCCTTCGGCCACGACGTGGATGCCGGTGTCGGTCACCGTGATGTCGAGGCCCATCTCCCCGAACCGATCGAGGAGCATCGTCATCTGGTCGCCGCGAGCGCCGACGATGTCGAGTTCGCCACCGGCCACGCTGCACGCAGCGAGGTAGGTGGCCGCTTGGATCCGGTCCGGACACGTCCGGTGCGACACCGGGCGGAGGTCGGCCTGTTCGACGCCCTCGATGCGCAGCGTGGCCGTGCCGATGCCGTCGATCTGTGCGCCCATCGCGACCAGGAATTCACAGAGGTCGGAGATCTCGGGCTCGCGTGCGCAGTTGTCGATCGTGGTCACGCCCTCGGCGAGGACGGCGGCGGTCATCAGGTTCTCGGTCGCCCCCACACTCGGGAAATCCAGCGTGATGTCCGCTCCGTGCAGGTGATCGGCTCGAGCCTCGAGGTAGCCGTTGCTGAACTCGAACTCGGCGCCCATGGCTTCCAGGCCGGCGATGTGCATGTCGATCGGGCGGGCGCCGAAGTCGTCGCCTCCCGGCATCGACAGTTTCACCTCGCCGCAGCGAGCGAGCAGCGGACCGAGCACGTTGATCGACGCGCGGATCCGCTCGACCAGTTCGTACGGAGCGACCGGCACGATCTCCCCCGTGTTGAGCAGCACGATCTCTCCGGGCGCCGGGCGTGACATCTCGACACCGATCGCAGCGAGGAGGTCGCCCATGATGGCCACGTCGACGATGTCGGGAACGTTGCTCAGCTCGTGCGGACCGTCGCACAGGATCGTCGTGGCCATCAGCTTGAGGACGGAGTTCTTGGCTCCCGGCACGAACACGGTGCCCGACAGCGGGCCGTTGCCACGGACGATGATCGTCTCTTGTTTGGAAGCCTGGTCTCCGGAAGCATGGTCGGAGAGTCGAGCGGAAGCGGGTTCGGACAGCACGTCGGACGGATCGTGGGTGGGGTCGACGGACGTGTTCACAGCCCACCAGTATGCTCCCGGCGTGAAGCCAGATGGGCGCATGGTGACCCGTCGGTGGCCCAACGACGTCGAACACCGCGGAACGATCGGTGCCGAACGGGTGGACCTCATTTCGGAACGGGAGATCGAGCGGACCCCCACCGACACGGGCGAGCAGATCGTGTTCTCACAGCGTTTCGGACCCTTCATCACGTATCAGCGCACCGTCGACATGCCCACCGCATCGGCCGGCGACTCGCGGATCGTGGAGCGGACCCGCTACCGGTTGAAGGTCCCGTGGTTCGGATGGTTGTTCGGCCCGCCGGTTCGAGCGGTCCTCTCCCGCCGGCTGAAGCCGAAGGGGTGGTGGACCCCACCCGACGAGGTCGACGCCACTCAGGTGCTGGTGATCGGGTTGCTCGCTGCGGCGTCGATGTCGGCGGCGTTCATCAACACGATCTTCACGCAGACCGTCGGCTTCGCAGCGGACGACTTCGGGATCAGCGAAACCGCCAAGGGCGACGCCGGCTCGATCGTGCGTGCCGGCATCGTGTTCGCGCTGCCGGCGGCGGTGATCGCCGACCGCATCGGGCGGAGACGGGTCCTGGTCGCCGTCGCGTTCCTCGCACCGATCCTGACGATGCTCGGTGCGGCAGCGCCCAATTTTCCGTTCCTCGTCGCGACGCAGACCGTCGGGCGGCCGATGGGCATCGCTCTCGCATTCGTGATCGGTGTGATCGCGGCCGAGGAGATGCCGAAGAACAGCCGGGCATACGCGATCAGCGTGCTCGCCATGGCTGCCGGACTCGGGGCGGGAGTCGCCGTGATGTCACTCGGGCTCGCCGACATCAGCGAGGGCAGTTGGCGACTCACCTACCTCGTGTCGGCGATCTGGCTCGTGGTGGCATTCGACCTGATGCGACGCCTTCCCGAAACCCGCCGTTTCGCCGCCGAGGCGGCACGCGTCGATCGTCCGGCCAAGGCCCCACGCCTCGACCGGAAGCGGTTCGCTCTACTGGCCACCGTCGCCTTCGCCGGCAACATCTTCGTCGCCCCGGCGAGCTTCTTCCAGAACACCTACCTGGAGGACGTGCGCAACTTCAGCGGCGGCCAGATCGGCCTCTTCTCGATCCTCGTCGGAACGCCCGCCGGCATCGGCCTCATCATCGGAGGGCGTTTCGCCGACCGACATGGACGCCGCCGGTTGATCAGCGTGGCCCTGCCCGTGTCGGTCCTCGCGATCATCGCCGCCTTCTCGTTCGGCGGGCTCGGCCTCTGGGGATTCTCACTCCTCGCCGGCGTCCTCGGCTCGGCGGTGTACCCGGCGATGACCGTGTACCGCACCGAACTGTTCCCGACCGCCAACCGAACGCGTGCCACCGGCTACGTGACCGCATCGGCGCTCATCGGCGGCATCGGCGGACTCAGCCTGGCCGGGCGCTTGATCGACGAGGGATGGTCCTACGGCGCGACGATGGGCGTGCTGGCCTTCGGCCAACTCGTCGTGACCATCCTCGTGGTCGCCGCATATCCGGAAACCGCACACCTGGAATTGGAAGCGCTGAACCCCGAGGACGACCCGATCGACCTCGTCACGTCCTGAAGCACGCGTGAGCACAAACGGGGGCGGCGCCGACGTCGCCGAACGATTCTTCGACGCGGCAACCCATGCGCTGCATGCGATTGGACGGATGCCCGGTGCGGGGTCGCCGCGTGTCGGCGAGTTGTGTGGCATCGATGGGCTGCGTGTCGGCCGCGTTCCGACCTTCCCGTGCGGCTGGTTCTACTTCGCCGGTGGCAATCGCGTTGATGTCGTCCGCCTGCTCGCCGACGCACAGGACATCGCAGATGTACCCGCTGACATCGCGCCGGAGTAGCGGTCGCGCGCG
>JBBSOH010000002.1:0-46001 GCA_038259945.1 Acidimicrobiales bacterium | reverse complement strand
GTCGTGGCCCGCAACGCGACGGTTCTTGATCTTCGCGCGATCACTCATGAAACGGCTGAGCAGATCGACGTCTTTGTAGTCGATGTACTCCACCTTCTCGATGAGCAGGATGCTGGTCTTCTTCTTGAATTTGCGAGGGTTCGCGTCCCGCGCTGAGCGGGCCTTGTTCTTCTTGGATGCCATGAGGCAGAGTTCCTAACTGGAGGTTCCGTACTGGAAATTTCTGGTCGAAGTCGAGGGGATCGACTCGGCTGACGACTGGCCGATCAGAACGGCTCTTCGTCGCCGTAGACAGGATCGGGAGCGCTGGCGGCACTGCCGCCTCCGCCTCCGCCGCCACCACCGGGGCCGCCATCGCGGCTGATGCGCTCGACCTGCGCCTGGGCCCAGCGGAGGCTGGGACCGAGGTCGTCGGCGATCACTTCGGTGATGTTCACCTTCTGGCCTTCCTTGTTGTCGTACGAGCGCTGCTCGAGACGACCGGTGACCATGCAGCGTGAGCCCTTGGTGAGCGACGCCGCAGCGTTCTCACCGAGTTCGGCCCACGCCACGATGTTGAAGAACGACACGGCCTCTTGCCATTCGCCGTTCTGCTGCCACCGTCGGTTGACGGCCAGACCGAAACTCGCCACGCCACGGCCCCCCGTGGTGTAGCGCAGTTCGGGATCCCTGGTGAGGTTCCCGATCAGGGTGACGGTGTTGTCTGTTGCCATGTTGATTCCCCTTGTGCTGGAAGCGGTTCAGCAGCCGATCAGGCTGCGACGACCGCCATGCCGCGGCGCTCGGCCTCGGCTTCCGGAAGTCGGATGAGCTTGTGGCGGACGATGTCGTCTGCGAGACGGAGCGTGCGCTCCAGCTCGTCGAGGGCACCGGGGCCCGCAACGATTTCCGCGACCAGGTAGTAGCCGGACGGCTTCTTGTTGATCGGGTAGGCGAACTGGCGCGTCCCCCACCACTCGATCTTGCCGTGCAACTCACCGTCGGCCGCCTTGACGCCGTCGGTGACCGACTTCATCCAGGTCTGAGCTTTGGGGTCATCGACGTCACCGTCGATGATGACCATCAATTCGTATCCACGCTTCATACGTGTGTGTTCTCCCTTCGGATACCAGCACACCGGGCGACCCCGATGCGCAGTAGCCCCCGTGGGGGCAGGGCCAATATGGACCGTGGCACGCTATCGGTCGCGCGCTGATCGCGCGCCGGGGCGGGCCGGGCGCCGGTTCGGTGAGCACGATTCGTCATGCACACCATCCAAGCGCGGGGGTACCTCACAGTTGAGAGGTGGTGACATCCATCCGGAATGGATGTCACCGAATCAGCAATGGATCAGGTTCAGGCGCAGGGAAGGTCGAGCAGCTCGACGGTCGAACCGGGGCCGAGGCCCACTGCGCCGAGTTGGCCGCCGAACATCTCGATCGCAACGGTGTAGGGCGCGTCGGCTCCGTACCGCTCGCACACGGCCGAGTCGTCGACGAGGCACGGCTCCATGTCGGCCTGCCCGACGTGCTCACCGTTCGCGTCGAACCACGCGATCGACAGTGGGGTCGGCGTCTGGAACATGAAGAAGTTGCCCTCCCGAGGTTGCTCCCAGCGGAAGGCCATGCCGACAGCGGCACCGAGGTCGGTCACCCCCATGAGTCCTCGCTGACGCAGTGCGTCGTCGTCGGCCAACCAGAGGCACACCTCGCACTCGTCGCCCGCGGCTGACGTGATGCGCGCCGAAACCGAGCCGTAGCCCTCCGGGAACACCGTCTCGGTGGCGTCGGGCGCTCGGGTCACGATCCCCTCGTCCCGAGCGAGATCGCCCACCGAGCCGGCCCCCGCCGCCGAATCGTCCGTCCTGTCGCCTGGGATCGTGTCGCCTGGGATCGGTTCGTCAGCGTTCGTGTCGCCTGGGATCGGTTCGCCGGCCGGGTCGACCCCGGCCTGGACGGGTGGCGACGTGTCGACGGAACCGATCGTGTCCGGCCCCGACGCGCCGACGCCGTCGACAGCGAGGTCGGATGATCCCGACGAACATGCGACCAACAGCACCGTCATGACGAGGCCCACCGCCGCACGAGGCCATCGCGGAACGGACCGCCTCACGAAGGCGTGCGCGTCCGCGAACGTCCTCGGCCACCGACCGGCAGGATCCGCAGCAGATGGTGCCACCGACACTCCGTACACGCTTCGACCACGTAGGCGTTCAGGTCCTGGGGTCGTGCGTTCAGCGACCGCATCTCCTTGGCCGTCGACACGCACCGGCCCTGTGGCCCGATCCCGTGACCGAACACGTAGGTGATCAACCGCAGGTTCACCTGTTCACAGATCGGACACTCCATCTGCGTCTCGGTGCCCACGTTGCGCGCCGCACGGATCAGTTCGGGGTGGGCGTCGCACACGGTGTCCAACGGAATCCGGCCGCGTCGGACCTCGTTGATCAACATCCGTCGGGCAAGGCGATGATCGACGATGCCGCGCGCACCGTCGGTCCCCTGGATCGCTCCGGCCGTGAATGCCATGGCGCCCGATCGTAGTGCCGGCTCTCCGACCCCGCGCCGCTGACCCGTCAACGTCCGACGAACCGTCCGGCGTCGGCGGCTGAGCCCGTTGGTTCGTCCGCGGCAACGCCATCGTGGAACACACACCACGACGAGCACCGCCGACCCGTCATGTTTCTACCTTTCGGCCTGGTGAGGTAGAATAGCGACATGGCGTTGAGCATCAAGAGCGATCGAGCCGACCGGCTTGCGCGAGAACTCGCAACCGAGACCGGCGAATCGATCACCGACGCGGTCACCGTCGCCATCGAGGAACGGCTGCGCCGCGAGCGTCGCAACACGCGCCGCATGGTGGGCGACATCATGACGATCGCCTCCGAGGCCGGCGCACTTCCCGTGCTCGACGATCGGACCGCCGACGAGATCATCGGCTACGACGAGAACGGCCTGCCCACATGACCCTGGTCGTCGACACGTCGGCGTTGATGGCCATCCTGCAGAACGAGCCGACGGCCGAAGCCATCGCGGAGGAGTTGGCCGCAGCCGACGGAGCCGTGATCGGTGCAGCGACCCTGGTCGAAGTCACGATCGTCGTCGAGAACCGGCTCGGCGCCGCTGGAGAGCAGACGCTGGCTCGACTGTTGCGGAAGTCGAACGTCGAGGTGGTCGACTTCACGCCGGCCATGGCCACCGAGGCCGCGGACGGTTTCCGGCGATACGGCAAGGGGCGACATCCTGCAGCGTTGAACCTCGGCGACTGTCACACCTATGGCGTCGCCCGATCGAAGAATGCTCCTGTGCTGTGCGTCGGCAACGACTTCGCACAGACCGACGTCGAGACGCGACCCTGATCCCTCTGGTGACCACCCACTGACGGTCGGGCGAGTCCACGACCAACCCGGTGCCGACCGGTGCACGAGCGCCGGCGCCGTAGCGGGCACACTGTGGGCATGGCAGCGAACATCATCTACGGGGCCGGTATCGCCGACGAGACCGAACTGAAGCTGTGCGGCGACGTGAGCGGTGCCAAGCGCGCCGTGGAGCTGGGGATCTCGGAGTGGTTCAACTCGATCGAGTTCGCAAGAGCCGGCGGCAGGGCGATCGCCGTCGACCCCGATGCCGACGTGGTCGCCGAGATGCGCCGTCGGGCCGACGCGGCCGAGGTGACCGTGCAGTGCCTGCAGGCCGACCTCGCCGATCTCGGGGACATCGCGTCCACGTCGTGTGACGTCGTCGTCGCTGCCCAGTCGATCCTCAACGTCGACGACCTCGGACGCCTGCTGCGCCAGGTCCATCGCGTCCTCAAGCCGTCGACACCGTTCGTGATCTCGATGCCTCACCCCTTCCTCGCCGTCGAACCGACTCGCCCCTACGGCACCGCAGCGCGCACGATCGGTCAATGGTTCACCGCCCTCGAACGCTCGAACTTTCGCGTGGACCACGTGAAAGAACTCGGTGTGAGCCCGACACAACCGATTCCCACGACTTTGGTCCTGCGTGCCCAAAAAGAAGGCAGCTGACCCCGACCCACCCCACCGGTGAGACTCCCTCGGCCACAGAGCGACCCAGACTCACCGCCACACCCCCGACCACCCCACCGGTGAGACTCCCTCGGCCACAGAGCGACCCAGACTCACCGCCACATGGGCGCGGTCGTGGGTATCAGAACGGGACGTCGACGCCTGCACGAGCATCGAGCAGGCGTGCCGGAACCGGTCGCCCGAACAGGTAGCCCTGACCGCTGTCGGCGCCCAGCTCACGCAGACGAGTGAGCTGCAACGGCGTCTCGACACCCTCGGCGATCACCTGGAGACGGAGCGAGTGACCCAGGCGGATCACCGCATCGACGATCGACGAGTCGTCGACCTCGATGCCCAGCCCACTCACGAACGAGCGGTCGATCTTGATCGCCTCGACCGGGAACTTCTTCAGGTACGTCAACGACGAGTACCCGGTGCCGAAGTCGTCGACCGACAGGTGCACGCCCAGACCGCGCAAGCTGCGCATCGCAACCGTGGCGGCCCCGACGTCGGTGAGCAGCGCCGTCTCGGTGATCTCGAACCACAAGGCATCGGCCTCGATCCCACTCGTGCCGAGCGCGTCCTCCACCAGCAGCAGCAGGTTCGGGTCGCCGAGTTGTTGCGTGGCCAGGTTGATGGACAGCGAGCACCGCCCGTAGGGGTGGTCCTGGGCGCGCCACGTGGCGAGTTGCGCGAGCGAGTCGCGCAGCATCCGTTCACCGATCTCGCCCATCAGCCCGGCGCTCTCCGCCGCAGGGAGGAACTGGCCGGGCGCGAGCAGACCGCGGTCGGGGTGCAGCCAGCGCACGAGTACCTCGAACTTCGTGAAGTCACCGGTCGCCAGATCGACGATCGGCTGGAAGTACGGCACGATCTCGTCACCCGCGAGCGCATGACGCAGGTCGCCGGTCACCTGCAGCGGTGACTGCCCGACGTCGGAGTCCGCCACTCGGTCGGTGGCGTCGAAGCGGGCGATCCGGTCGCGCCCGCCGGCCTTGGCGCGATACATGGCCGCGTCGGCATCGCGCAGCATCTCGGCCGCATCGGTGCCCACACGTGAGTTCGTCGTGAAGCCGATCGATGCGGTGACGATCATCTCGTGGCCATCGATGATCACCGCGTCCTGCACCGAGCGCTGCAGCCGCTCGGCGACCTTCGACGGATCGAGCGGGCCGAGGCGGATCTCACCCGTCGCGTCGTCGGCCACCTTGGTGGTGCCGTCGACGAACACCACGAATTCGTCGCCACCGAAACGGGCGAGTTGGTCGCCGACACGCATCACCGAGCGGAACCTTGCCGCAACGTGGCGCAGGAGCTGGTCACCCACTTCGTGGCCGAGGCTGTCGTTGACCACCTTGAAGTTGTCGAGGTCGATGAACAGCACCGCCACCTCGTCGAGGCCGGCGCTCGGCAACAGTTCGTCCAGTCGGGCCAGGATCGACGCCCGGTTCGGCAACTCGGTGAGCGAATCGTGCGTGGCCGCATGCGACAGCTGTGCGGCGGCACGACGCTGCTCGCTGATGTCCTCGATGTGGGTGATGGCGAGCTGCACGCCGTCCTCCTCGATCACTGCGACCTGGGTCTTCGCCCACACGAACTCACCGTCGCGTCGCAGGTATCGCTGCTCGATCCGGTAGCTGTCGTCGATCCCGAGTTCGATGCGCGCTCGCTCGGCAGCGGCCGCACGCAGGTCGTCGGGGTGGGTGATCTCGCGAACGGAACGACCCAGGAGGTAGCGACGAGAATGGTCGAGCATGTCGGCCAGTGACTGGTTGGCGTCGATGATGCGGTTGTCCGACATCCGCACGAGCGCCATCCCGGTGGGGGCGGAGTGGAACGCCTGTTGGAAACGGCGACGGGCCTGTTCGAGCGCCTCGGACGAACGCTCGCGATCATCCACGTCACGCAGGATCACGACCGTCCCGACCGACCCCTCGGCCGCCGGATGCAGCGACGCCTCCACCAGCACCACCTCGCCGTCGCGACGCACGAGTTCGAACACGGCATGGGCCGACCCCGTCGGGTCGAGGCCGAGCCGCTCCCACCGGTCGGTGATGTCGTCACGGTCGTCGGCGGAGACGAACCCGATGAACGACCGCCCGAGCAGATCCTCGATGGCCCGACCCGTCAGCGCCGCAGCGCGCTCGTTGGCCGACGTGATCGCTCCGCCGGCGTCGACGCTCAGCACCGCATCGGGTAACCCGTCGAGCAACCGTCGCACGCCGTCGTGGGTGGCCGCGAGGTCCACCGCCGAGGCGTCGAGACGACGTCGGACCCGCCGTGCATCGAGGGCGACGACGGCGACGGCGAGCGCGGCCACCACACCGCACACGACCACCACCACGATTCCGCCGGGACTCACGCGCCGAGAATACGGCGAGCCGACGGGACGGACGGGGATACGTACCCTCGCCACGCAACGACCTCACCGTGCGGGTTCTCGGCGGGTTCGGTTGCGGAATGCGCAACAGACGCCACCGAGAATCCGCGGTTCTCGCATTCTGTGGCCGATTCATCCCGCCTTCCGGGACGGATCGGCCGGAGAACCGCCGAGCCGGCGCCGATGGAGCTGCCGGTGTGCCCGGGAAGGTGTCAGCGGGAGGCGTGCCAGGCGTCGAGACGCTTGCGGATCTCGGTGTCGCCGACCGGGCCCTCTTCGAGGCGGATCTCCATCAGGAACCTCATCGCCTCACCGACCTCACGACCAGGGTCGATGCCGAGGTGCTCGATCACCTCGTTGCCGTCCATCTCCGGGCGCAGCGACGCCAACTCCTCGGCCTCGGCGAGCTCACCGATCCGGATCTCCAACTCGTCCATCCGTCGGGACAGGCGAGCCGCTTTCTTCGCGTTGCGGGTGGTGCAGTCGCACCGGGTCAACACGTTCAACTCCTGCAGCCGCGGCCCTGCGTCGCGCACGTAGCGACGCACGGCGGAGTCGGACCAGCCCATCGAGTACGTGTGGAACCGCAGGTGCAGCGCGACCAGTTCCGTCACGTCACGCATGTCGTCGTTGGAGTACCGCAGCGCCGCCATCCGCTTCTTGGTGATGCGCGCGCCCACGGCGTCGTGGTGATGGAACGTGGTGCCCTTGCCCGGCTGGTAGCCGCGGGTCTTGGGCTTGCCGACGTCGTGGAACAGTGCGGCGAGTCGGGTGAGGCGGAAGTCGAACACCTCGCGGTCACCCGACGCGATGTCGTCCCACTCGTGCAGCGGCCGCACGTTCTCGACGACAGCGATCGAGTGTGTGAGCACGTCCTTGTGGCGATGGATCGGATCGTGCTCGAGGCGCATGTTCGGCAACTCGGGAAGGAACTGGTCGGCCAGGCCGGTGTCGACGAGGAACCACAGACCGGCCGCAGGGTGGTCGACGACGATCAGCTTGTCGAGTTCGTCGCGGATCCGTTCGGCCGACACGATCTCCAACCGCGCCGCCATCTCCTTGCACGCAGCGACCAGTTCCTCGGTCGGCTCGAACTGGTACCGGGCGATGAAGCGAGCGGCGCGCAGCATCCGCAGCGGATCGTCGCTGAAGCTGACCTCCGGGCCGAGCGGTGTGCGCAGCACGCGTTGCACCAGGTCAGCGGCACCGTTGAACGGGTCGACGAGCTCGGGCATCTCGCCGCCGGCGGTCAGTTCCAACGCCATCGCGTTGACCGTGAAATCGCGCCGCGACAGGTCGGCGTCGATCTCGTCGGCGAACACGACCACCGGCTTGCGTGACTCGTCGGTGTACGCCTCGGCACGGAAGGTGGTGATCTCGTAGGGCCGCGTCTCGCCCGTCTCGGTGTTGACCTTGTTCGCACCGATCGTGCCGAACTTCTCGCCCTGGGTCCAGATCGCGTCAGCCCACCCGTCGAGGCAGACCTTGATCTCCGGTGGACGGGCATCGGTCGTGAGATCGAGATCGAAGTCCGTCTTGCCGTCTGCGACGAGCAGGTCACGCACGGTTCCACCGACCAGGTAGAGGCGGTGGCCGTTCGCACGGAACCGCTCGGCCAACGGTGCCAGCTCGCGTAGGACCGGGGCGAAGCGTTCGGGGATCACGGCGCAGAGCGTATTGCGGGGAGAGGATCGCCGGTGGAACGATTCGGGGCGGGTGTCAGGTCGCAGGTGCGAGCGAGCAGTCGACGTTGCAGTGCGCCGCTGTCGGCTCGGCCAGGCAGTAGCTTCGGCGCGGTGCGTCAGTCGACAGCGAACCCGACTGCTCGCGCCGACATCCGCCGCTGGCCGCTCGATCCGAGCATCGCGCACCTCGTCCTCCTCGACGTGCACATGGAACCGTCGAGCGAGTCGATCGACGGATGGGTGCGGCGGGCGTTCGAGTCCCCGGGCATCGAACGCATCCGCACCGGCGCGCTGTTCCCCAGCGCGGCCGGGGCGTTCGTGTCGCACGGGTTCGTCGAAGCCGACCGACTGGCACTGCTCGAACGAGCGCTTCACGAACCGTCGCACGAACCGGCACCGTCCGGGCTCGCCACCTCCCGACTCGGTACCCGTCATCTGGCCATCGCTGCGGACATCGACGCTGCGTCGTTTCCCGACGGATGGCGACACGATGCCGCCTCGCTCCGTGAGATCGCGACGGCCACACCTCAGTCCCGTCGACGACTGGTCGGTCTCACGTCCGGTCGCCGCCCGTCGTCACGCGGCCCCGTCGGCTTCGCGATCACCGGCCGAGCGGGACCCAACGGGTACCTCCAGCGCATCGCGGTCCACCCCGATGCCCGCCGCCACGGCGCCGCCCAGTTGCTGGTGACCGACGCCCTCGACTGGCTCGTGCGGCGCGGTGCCCAACGTGCGATGGTGAACACCGGCATCACCAACAGCGCCGCACTCGACCTCTACCGACGCTCGGGATTCGAGCGCCTCGCCGACGACCTCGTCGTGGTCGAGTTGACCCGGTCGGCATGAACCGCGCCGTCGCTGCGGTGCTCGTGGCCGCGTCCGTTGCGGGCCTGTCGGTGTTCGCCACGGACGTGTCCGCGCAGGACGAGCCGCCGCCGACATCGCAGCCTCCGTTCACGGCCTCGGGGACGATCGAACTCGAACTGATCGACCAGACGTTCGACCTCGCACCCGACGGCGACATCGAACTCGTCTACCGCATCACCGGCGACCTCGCCACCGTTGCCGAACTGACCCCGCCGACCACCACGACCACGACCACGACGACGGCTGCACCCGCACCGGAATCGACCGCCCCGCCACCCGCGCCACCTCAGGACGGAGTCCCCGTCGATGCACCCCCCAGTGCAGTGCCACCCCCTGACGTCCCGACGAGCGATCCAGCACCGACCCCGGTGCCGGCGACCGAGGCTCCGCCGATCACGGAACCGGCACCCACCACCACCGTGGTGCCACCGGTTCCTCTGACGGTCGGCGTCATCAACTACGAGCCGATCGACGACCCACGCGATCTTCCGGGGATCCTGGGCTCCAATCCCCGCTCTCCTCGGGTCTCCAACGAGTTCATCATCGATGGTGTGGGGTTTCTCGACGCTCGATTCCTGATCGACGTCGACAGTGCAACCACTGCGACGCTGCGTCTCACCGTGCCGACCGACACCG
Source organism: Acidimicrobiales bacterium (assembly GCA_038259945.1). Classification (GTDB taxonomy): domain Bacteria; phylum Actinomycetota; class Acidimicrobiia; order Acidimicrobiales; family Ilumatobacteraceae; genus Ilumatobacter_A. The sequence goes on along the minus strand of JBBSOH010000002.1, from coordinate 36,427 downwards.
ACCCCAGCGTGGAGGAGCGACTGAAGTTCGACGACGACGGCATCCACCCGATCCTCGTCCAGGTGAGTGTCGACGGACAGGTGGTGGCGCGACACGGCACCGTCGTCGAACGGCGCTCTGCAGCAACGACGGCACCGCCGCCCATCGACCTCTCGTTCATCGCGTCGATCGACGACCCCGGACCCACCGGCGACGATCGTGAGTTCGACGACGCCGTCGACGAGCTCGACGAACTACTCGCCATCGCGTCCGCCGTCGAAGCGCCGATCACGCTCGACATCCCACCGAGCGTCGCATCCGCAGCCGTCGAGTCGAACCGACTGCTCGGCGACGCCGCCGAGATCCTCCTCGACGACGAGGTGCTCGCTGCACCTGCGACACCCTTCGACGTGTCGTCCGCGGCCGCCGTGGACCGCGTCGACGCGTTCGAGCGCCAACTCAACGCCGGCGAGGACGACATCCGGACGTTGCTCGGAGTGGTGACGGTACGCGACATCTGGCTCGCCACCGAACCCCTCAGCGCCGAAGGGGCCCAGGTCCTGCGGCGGCTCGGGGTCCGATATCTCGCAATGCCCGCCGACGTCTACGCCGACACCGTGGCGAACGACGGCCCTGATAACGACGGCCCTGATGACGGAGACGCCAACGTGGTTGACCCCGGCAGCGACGACGAAGTCGCGGAGCTTCCCTCTCGCGATCGTTTCGTCGAACTCGAACTGCCCGACGGCTCGACGATGCCGGCGTTGATCATCGACGACGAGTTCGGGGCGACCTTCGAGGCCCAACGCACCGAGGAGATCCTCGCCGAGCAGACACCCACCGAGTGGGCGCTGGAGACGGTCGCGCAGTGGCGCCTCGCTCAGTACGCCTCACCTCGATCCGAACAGCGCAACCGCCTCGGGCGACTGATCGCAGCGCCCGGGCTCGGCGCCTTCGACCCCACTCTGGTGACCGCACTCGAAACGTTCGCCGAGGGGACCGACGCCATCCGGTTCGCCCCGGCCAGCGCGTTGGCATCGGTGACCGACCGCCAGGACCAGCCGCCCGGCGCCGCGCTCCCCGAGACGGCCGGGCCGTCACTCGAGGCCCGCCTCGACCGCATCGCCCTCGTGGAAGCCGACCTCGCCGACACCGCCACGATGCTCGCCGACGACGACCCACGACCCGCCCAGTGGACACGTCAACTCGACAGTTTCGTCTCGACGGCCTTCGGCGACGCCGCCGTCCAGATGCAACTCGACGTCCTCGTCACCGAGGCCGCCGCCCTCCGCAACAGCGTCGTGGCACCGGAACCGTTCACGTTCACCCTGACCGGGCGCGAAGCACAGCAGATCGACGTGCGCGTCGGCAACACGCTCGACGAACCGCTGAACGTGATCCTCCGGCTCAGCTCGCCGCGACTGGACTTTCCCGATGGCGACATCGCCGTCACGCTCGATCCGCTCGACACCACGGTCGTCGACGTCGCCGTCAAGGCACGTTCGAACGGAACCTCTCCCGTCACCGTCGAGATCCTCACTCCGTCGCCCGCCGAGCGAGCGCTGATCGAACCCGTCCGCCTCACCGCACGCGTGAATGCGTTCACCGGCCTCGGTCAGGTACTCACCGCAGCGCTCGTGCTGATCCTCGCCACGTGGTGGATCTCGAGTTGGCGTTCCAAGCGCCGAGCACGCGACGCAGGCGAGGTCGACGCCGAACGGGCGCACCCCGCGTCGGGCACCGATCCCGTGCCTGATGAGTAACCTCTCTCCTCCGTGAGCAACGTACGCATCGTCACCGACAGCGCGTGCGACCTCCCCGCCGAGGTCGCCGACGAGATGGGGATCGAGATCGTCCCGCTCAGCATCCGCTTCGGCGACGAGGAACTGATCGACCGCGAGGAGCTCAGCGTCGCCGAGTTCTGGAACCGCTGCGTCAACATGTCCACGCTTCCCGAAACCGCAGCGCCCGCACCCGGCCAGTTCGAGACCGTGTTCCGTCGCCTCGCAGCCGACGGCGCGACGGGCATCGTCGTCGTGTCGCTGTCGGGTGCGCTGTCGGCCACCATCCAGAGTGCCGAGCTGGCAGCGAAGTCGATCGCCGCCGACGATGCGGTCGACGTGGACATCCGCGTCGTGGACTCGCGCACTGTCACCATGGGGATCGGCACGATCGCGATCGCGTGCGCAAAAGCCGCTGCGACGGGTGCCTCGCTCGACGACGTCGCTGCGCTCGCAGAGGACCTCGCCGGCCGCACTCGCGTGTTCGCCGCACTCGACACGCTCGACAACCTGAAGAAGGGCGGCCGCATCGGCGGTGCCAAGGCCTTCCTCGCAACAGCGCTGTCGATCAAGCCCATCATCGACGTCACCGGTGGCGTGGTCTCCGAGGCCGGCAAGCAGCGCACGCGCTCCAAGGCGCTGGCGCACCTCGTCGAGCGGTTCAAGGGATACGAGGGGCGCGTCGAGAACCTCGCCGTGCTGCATGCCGACTGCTCCGACGTCGACGTGTTCGTCGACATGCTGCGGCCCCACTACGACGGCGAGATCCTGATCGGCGAGATCGGGCCGGTCATCGGAACCCACGGCGGTCGCGGCACCATCGGCGTCGCCTTCCACGAAACGGTCTGAGCTCGATCCAGGTTTGTGCCTGACCCTGACGTGGACCGGTCCATGCCGGGTTCAGGCACAAACGTGGACCGGATCTCGCATTGCCCCCATCCGGCGGCGCGACCCCACTAGCGTTCCGTGACGTTCATGTCTACCCCGACCCCCACGACCATTGCCGGCCGGTACGAGCTGCAGCGCCGCCTGGCCACGGGTGGGATGGCCGAGGTGTGGCTGGCGATCGACCTGACGCTCGATCGTCGAGTGGCGGTCAAGTGGCTCAAGCCGACGCTCGCCACCGACCCGATCGTGGCCGAGCGGTTCCGGCGTGAGGCGATCGCGGCCGCCAGTCTGAACCACCCGAACATCGTCGCTGTGCACGACGTGTTCGAACAGGACGGTCGCCAGGCCGTGGTGATGCAACTGGTCGACGGCAAGAGCCTGCGTCAGCTGTTGGACACACAGAACCGGTTGAGCCCCGAACTCACCTGCCACATCGGCATCGCGGTTGCGAAGGCCCTCGACAACGCACACGGTGCGGGGTTCGTCCACCGCGACGTCAAGCCCGGCAACATCATGATCACGTCGGACGGGCGCGTCCTGCTCACCGACTTCGGCATCGCCAAGGGTCTGCACGGCGACGGCAGCGACGACCTCACGAGCGACAACATCATGATGGGCACCGCCAAGTACCTGGCGCCCGAGCAGGTGCGGGGCAAGAAGCTCGACGGTCGAGCCGACCTGTATTCGCTCGGCCTCGTCATGTACGAGTGCCTGGCCGGGCGCGTGCCGTTCCTCGGCGAGTCCGACGCCGACACCGCACTCGCCCGACTCCAGCGAGACCCGACCGACCTGGCGCGACTCCGTGCCACTCTGCCGACGCGGCTGGTGAGCGCCGTGCACTCGCTGCTGGCACGCAAGCCCGAACTGCGCCCGGCCAACGGCGCGGCACTGATCGTCGAACTCGAAGCCGCCCAGGCCGAGGGGCCACCCGCATTCGACGAGACCAACGAGGAGCGCTCCCCTGTGTCGCCGTTCTCGGCCGGCAGGTTGGTGCGCGCCCCGTCCGATGCACGTGGCCGTGCGACCGACCGCAGCCGTGGCATGCGGCAGCCCACGCCCCCGCGTGGAAAGCAGTCCCGCGCCGAGGACAAGCGGGCCTCACCGGACAAGCGGCGCCGTTCCTCCGGCGGGTCCGACGGCGCTCGCGACATCCCCCACCGCGATCTGCCCGATGCTGCGCGGCCCGGACGCGACCTGTTCGCGAGCGGCCCGGTCGGAGTGATCGGAGAGCCGCCCCACATCACCGGGCGGGTCCCCGTTCAGCCCACACCGTCCACACGCGTGGCGGTCACCCGAGCCGACCCGCCTCCCCCACTGCACACCGCACCGGTACCCAGCAGGGCAGCACCGTCGCGTCCCACCACCGCCCGGGACCGCACCCCACCCGCCGGTCACCAGCGCGGCGCGCCCGCCAAGGGCATGAACCAGAAGTGGAATCCGTCGGCAACCGTGGTCGGCGGACTGATCGCGCTCGCTGTCGTGGTGGCGATCGTGCTCTGGGTGACCATGGCCTCCGGCGGTGACTCCTCCGCCCCCGACGCGGTGCTCCCGGAGGACCCGGTGGGTGCGCCCGTTCCCGACGAGTCCGTCGCCGGCGACGAGGCGATCGTCGACCCCGAACCCGTCCTGACCGAGGCACCCGTTGCGGCAGAGCCGCTCGCAGCCGCGACGCTGATCACCTCGGTCGCGCCGTTCGACCCGGTCACGAACGACGGCACGAGCGGCAACGGTGAGGAGAACGACGATCTCCTCCCTCGACTGACCGACGGTGACACCTCCACCGCCTGGCGCACGCAGTGCTACTCCAACCAGTTCATGGGCGCGAAGCCCGGCGTCGGGGTGATCGCCTCCTTCGACGCCCCGCTGCAGAACGACCTGGACGTGGTCATGGAGAACGGGCCGTACAACGTCGAGGTCTACGCATCGAGCAGCGACACGCCCCCCGCCACCCTCGATGAATGGGGCGAACCGTTCGATCGCTCGTTCGGACCCGATGGTGAGACCGTCACCGCAGCCGCAGCCGGTCTCGGCGCGAACCACGTGCTGGTCCACATCATGGAGTTGGGACGCAACGACGTCTGTAGCGACGACAACCCGTTCAGTGAAGCGATCGCCGAGATCTCGATCGGCTGATCGCGTCGCGGCTGTGGTCCGTCACCGCGACCGCTCGGGGAGACCTCCCCGTCGGATGCCCACCTCGCCGCGACCTGGTTCGTTACAGTCGCCGCATCGCTGTCCAGACCGACGACCTCGAGCTGATCGAAGCTGCGCGAGCCGGTGACCGGTTCGCGCTCGACCAGCTCCTGCGACGCCACTACGACCGGATCCACGCCGTCACCAGACGCATCGCCGGCCCCACTCGCGACGCCGACGACGCCACCCAGGAGGCGCTCATCAAGATCGTGCGCAACCTGCCCAGGTTCGACGGCCGCTCGTCGTTCGGTACCTGGGCGTACCGCATCGCCACGAATGCGGCTCTCGACGAACTCCGCAAACGCAAGCGTCGGCCCGCACTCGCCGTCGTCCGTGACGACGATTCAGGTGGCGTGTCGCTCGAACCCGTCGACGACCTCGCCGGTCGCCGAGTCGAGGCGATCGCCGATCGCCTCGCGATCGACAGTGCTCTGGCCGACCTCCCCGAGGAGTTCCGCGCCGCCGTGGTCCTGCGCGACGTCGGTGACCTGGACTACGCCGAGATCGCCGAGGTGCTGGACATCCCGGTGGGCACGGTCAAGTCGCGCATCGCTCGCGGAAGACGCATGCTGGCCGACGAGCTCCGACTCGACGAGCATCCCGATCTCGTGGCGCAGGTCACATCGGAAACTTCTCGTCCCGTCGGGAACCGCACAGGGGACTTCGAGCGTCCAACGGATCTGACATGAGTGACGACGCCGACGACCAGATCCACGAGAACTCGCTGCTCGCCAGCGCCTACCTCGATGGCCAGGCCACCGCCGACGAGCGCGCTCTCGTCGAGACCAGCCCCGACACGTTGGCCGAAGTGCAGGCGTTGTCCCAGGTCAGAGAGGTCCTTGCGGCAACTGCGCCGCTCGCTTCGCTCTCCGAACGCGAGGCGCACCTGGCCGGAGCCCTCGACGTGTGGGAGCGGATGTCCGACCTCGAACGCTCGGGTGAAGCGACTCCCGCCAGTGGCGTGGACGCCGCTGCGGCCGCCGCACTCAGTACCCCGACCTCGACGTCACAGGGACGTCGTTCACGAGGAAGCCGTGGCCGGAACCGACGCTCCGGGTCGCTCGGAGCGTCGCAGTGGCTGCTCGGTGCGGCTGCCGCTCTCGTCATCGTGGCGGGTGCCGCCGCCGTGTTCCGTGGTGTGCTCACCGAGGACACGGGCAGCAACGACGCGGCACCTGCCCTCGACGCAGCCGACGGGGCGGAGTTGAGCGAGGTCGAGGCGAACGAGGCCGCCGAAGTGCAGGGTGAGAACGTCGGCGGGGATTTCGTCCCGAATGCGACCGATCTGAGCGACGACGTCGCCACCGACCCCGACGCCGGCGGCCTGTTCCCCGCCGATGACGCCATGGACAACTCCACAGCGATGGATGAATCCGCTCCCGCAGATGCAACGGGGGCAGCAGAGCAACCCGCCCCCGCACCGGAGATCGGTCGAGTCGAATTGTTCACGCCCGAGGATCTCGCCGACTACGGATCTCTCGTCGTGGGTCAGATCGTCGGCGGACCGGCACGCACGAGCGACATCGACAACGAACCGCCGGGCGGGAGTTGCGAAGCCGAATTCGGAATCGAGGAACTGCTCGAACCGGCTCGCTACCAGGGCGCTGACGTGTTCGTCGGTGTCGACTTCGACGACGGGGTCGTCTACGCCTACACGGGCGGCACCCTCGACGAGCCCGACTGCACACTCGTCGAGTCCGTCGCACTGCCGTCACCCCCCGGACAGCCCTGAGATCGCCGTCGTCGGACCCTGCCGATACGGGACGTGGGTCCATCCCTGGACATCGCGGCTAACCTCGCACGCCATGGCCGGTAACCCGCTCACCGATCCGAACTGGGCCGAGGCCACGACCGAACAGGTCGTGAAACTCGTCGACAACGTCAAGGCCAAGACCACCAAACCCGCCGTCATGGCCGCCCGCGGCCTCGTGTTCGGCCTGATCGCGATGTTCCTCGGCATGTTCGCGCTCGTGCTGCTCCTCGTCGGACTCACTCGAGGGTTGCAGGCGGCGCTGGAGCCGTTGCCGTGGTTCTTCGACCAAGCGCGCTCCGTCTACGTCAGCTATCTGATCGTCGGCGGTCTGTTGACGCTCGTCGGAGCGATCCTCTTCAAGAAGCGCAACGACACCTCCGGCGCCGCCTGATCGCGGCGTACGCCCGAGGTGCCGATCGTCCCCGGGTGGACCGTGCGAGGACGGAAACTCCTCCGTCATGATCCCCGGGAATTCTGGTGGCGTGACCCGAGTTGACGAACCTGCAGGATTCGGCCGGGTTGTTCATCGCCCGAACCGATGACCCTCACCAGATGAGCACCACCAGATGAACACGGAGTTCGACATGACCGCCAGCACCAGCACCGACACCACCACGACCGAGACCGCAGGGACGGACGTCGTGCACGACGTCGTGATCATCGGTTCGGGTCCTTCGGGCCTCACCGCCGCGATCTACACCGCACGTGCCAATCTCGCACCCCTGCTCATCGAAGGTGAGCCGTCGTCCACCTCCGACCAGCCCGGCGGCCAGTTGATGCTCACGACCGAGGTCGAGAACTTTCCCGGGTTCCGTGACGGCATCATGGGCCCGGAATTGATGGACGAGATGCGCGCACAGGCCGAACGCTTCGGCACGATCGTCAAGACCGAGAAGGCCAGTTCGATCGACTTCAGCGAACGGCCGTTCACCATCACGACACGAGAGGCCACCTACAGGGCCAACTCGGTCATCGTGTCGACCGGTGCCCAGTCGCTGATGCTCGGGCTCCCGGCCGAGGAGCGGCTGATCGGACACGGTCTGTCCACGTGCGCCACGTGCGACGGGTTCTTCTTCCGCGGTCACGAGATCGCCGTCGTGGGCGGGGGTGACTCCGCACTCGAAGAGGCGGGCTTCCTCACCAAGTTCGCGGACAAGGTCACCGTCATCGTGCGCCGCGGCGAACTGCGCGCATCGGCGATCATGCAGGACCGGGCCAAGGCGAACCCGAAGATCGAGTTCCTGTGGAACACCTCGGTCACCGAGATCAACGGCACCGACAAGGTCGAGAGCATCGACATCGTGAACAACGAGACCGGCGACAACGGCACCCTGGACGTGACCGGGCTGTTCATCGCGATCGGCCACAAACCGAACACCGACCTGTTCCGCGGTGTGCTCGACATGGACGAGGCCACCGGATACCTCGTCACCCGACCCGACTCCACCTACACCAACGTCCCCGGTGTGTTCGCCTGCGGCGACGTGAAGGACTCGGTGTACCGCCAGGCGATCACCGCTGCCGGCAGCGGCTGCATGGCGGCCATCGACGCCGAACGCTGGCTCGAAGACGTCACGAGCTGACGCACACGCTCCAAGCACGGCTGCGCCGTGCGTCGCTGTCAGACCCTGACGGACCGCACACGGCGCTCGGAGCACCGATCCGTTTCCTGATCGTTCTGCGGGGGTACCGTGCTCTCGGGAATGACCTCCCGATACACCTGGTTGTACGGGTCTGACATCCTCGAAAGGACCATGAACATGGCAAACGGAATCACTGATCTCTCCACTGCGACCTTCGACGAGACCGTCGCCGGCGCCGACGGCCCCGTGGTCGTCGACTTCTGGGCCGAATGGTGCGGACCCTGCAAGAAGATCGCACCGATCCTCCAAGAGATCGCAGGCGAGCGTGACGAACTGTCGATCACCAAGCTGAACGTGGACGACAATCCCGACATCGCGATGAAGTACAGCGTCATGTCCATTCCGACGCTCATCGTGTTCGACAAGGGCGAAGTCGTCGGGCGCATCACCGGCGCCAAGAGCAAGGGCGCCCTGCTCGAGGAGATCGACGGATTCCTGGCCACTTCCCGCTGACCCGCGGCCAACGCGGCGAAGCCATCCGAGATCTGCAGCGCCGACTCGGCGCCGCCGGATTCGATCCGGTCGGCGCCGAGCCCGGCGTTTTCTGCGTTGTCACCTCGGACATGGTCACCTCGTTCCAGACACAACGCGGCGTCCTCGTCAGCGGTGCCTGTGACGAACCCACATGGCTGGCACTGATCGAAGCCGGTTGGTCACTCGGTGACCGGCTGCTCATGTTGAACGCTCCGATGCTGCGTGGCGACGACGTGGCCGACCTCCAGCGGTCGTTGAACCACGTCGGCTTCGACTGCGGTCGCCCCGACGGCATCTTCGGGCCGTCGGCCGGTCGTGCCGTGCTCGACTTCCAACGCAACTCCGGGTTGACCGCCGATGGCATCTGTGGCGCTCAGACCGTGCGCACGCTGCGCCTGGTCAGTGAGAAGAGCGGAACCGGGCCCGGCGTCGCCTCTCTTCGGGAGGCCGAATCCAGGTCGGGCCCGTCGTCGATCGGCGGCTTGCGACTGGTGGTCGGTCAGTTCGGCGGCCTCAGTTCGATCACCCGCACCGTGGCGCGATCATTGCGCGAACGTGGGGCGACCGTGATGTCGACCGACGAGTACGAAGCTGCGGCGCAGGCGGCAGCGGCGAACCGCTTCGGAGCCAACGCCTATGTCGGTTTCGATGCGCACCCGGCACAGCGCTCGATCATCTCCTACTTCGCCGTTCCCTCGTTCGAGTCGATCGGAGGTCGGGTTCTTGCCTCCCACATCGTCGAGGAACTCGACGACGTACTCGAGGCGCGACCCGAGCTCGCTGGGATGCGTCTGCCGGTGCTGCGCGAGACACGCATGCCCGCCGTGCTCTGCTCAGTCGGGCCGGTGCGCAGCGTGGTCGACCGGACAAACCGTTTGAGCGAGGCGGTCACCCGTGCGGTCGCTGCCTGGAGTCAGGCCCCCATGAACGCGACCGGTGCCATCTCTCGACCCCGTATCGACTGAGGGGTTCGTTGTGCCGCAACGATTTCCTGAGTTATCCACAGGTATGTCCCCAGTCTGTGTGTTTCCCTGTAGGACATCTTCAGGTCACCACCGCGTCATGTGGCGGACCGTGCTGCAAATGGCCACTCCTCGCGCGAGACATGACGAGTGAACAGTTGTACACCTCAACCTCACGCGCGACGTCGCGCGCGACTCTCACGCGCGGGTCGAGTCCCTAGGGAGTCATCTGTCGATAGATGCGCTCGAGATCCTCGAGATCGGCGAAGTCGATCGTGACCTTTCCTCGCTTGGTGCCCAGTTGAACACTGACCCGGGTGGCCAGGTGCTCGGCGAGAAGCTCTTCCAGTTCGAGCAAGCCCGGCGGACGGAGCCTCGTGGCAGGAGTGAGTCCAGCGCCGTCGATCGTTGCCGTGGACGTCGAAGAATCTCCCGTGTCACCGTCGCCCTCGACAGCAAGACCGGACTGCGGCTGAACACCTCGGACGGCCTGCTCCACCATCCGCACCGACCATCCATCGTCGACTGCCTCACGGGCCAACTCCTCTTGACGCGCCCGGTCCGGTGTCCCGAGCAGCGCACGCGCATGACCGGCGCTCAGCCGGCCGTCCGCGAGGAGCGACTGCACTGACGGAGGGAGCCCGAGAAGACGCAACGAGTTCGTGATCGACGATCGACTCTTCCCGACCCGCCCTGCCAGATCGTCATGGGTGAACTCGAAATCCTCGATCAACTGCTGATACGCCGAGGCCTCCTCGAGTGCCGTCAGGTCCTGACGATGAAGATTCTCGACCAGCGCCTGCTCGATCGAGCTGAGGTCGGTGGTGGTTCGGACGATGGCAGGAATCGTCGCGAGGCCAGCACGTTGAGTCGCCCGCCAACGGCGCTCGCCGGCGACGAGTTCATAACGGTCGTCGTCCAGCGGTCGAACGAGGATGGGCTGGAGGACGCCCATCTCTGCGATGGATGCGGCCAGTTCGACAAGAGACTCCTCATCGAAGTGCTGACGGGGTTGGTTCGGGTTCGGGGTGACAGAAGCTGTCGAGATCTCCCGAAGTTCGGGGTGGGAACCGGACGCTCCCGTTGCACTGTCATCCATGGGGATCAGCGAACTGAGCCCCTTTCCGAGTCCGCTACGACGCGTCACGATGTACCTCCTTGGCAGCGTCCCGGTACGCAAGTGCCCCTCGGGACTTCGAATCGAACGTCGTGATCGGTTGTCCGAACGACGGAGCTTCGGACAGGCGGACCGAGCGTGGGATGATCGACCTCAACACCTTGTCACCGAAGTGTTGACGTACTTCACTGACGACCTGATCCGAGAGTTTCGTGCGTGCGTCGTACATCACGCACAAGATGGTGCTCATCTCCAACTCCGGGTTCAGGTTCTTCTTCACCAGGTCGACGTTGCGAAGAAGCTGCCCGAGGCCTTCGAGGGCGTAGTACTCGCACTGGATCGGTACCAGCACTTCCTTCGCGGCAGACAGACCATTCACGGTCAGGAGTCCGAGCGACGGCGGGCAGTCGATCAGGACATAGTCGTAGTCATCGAGCACGGCGTCGATCGCACGTTTCAGGCGCTGCTCACGAGAGAACGCCGGAACGAGTTCGATCTCTGCCCCGGCGAGATCGAGCGAAGCCGGTGCGACGAACAGATTCTTGACATCCGTCGGTTCGACGACGTTTTCGAGCGGTTCGTCGTGCAGCATCACGTGGTACATCGAATGTTCGAGACCTCGATTCTCGATGCCCAGTCCGGTCGAGGCGTTCCCCTGCGGATCGAGGTCGATCAGGAGAGTCCGAAGCCCGAGTTCAGCGAGAGACGCACCGAGATTCACGGTGGTCGTCGTCTTCCCCACTCCACCCTTCTGATTCGCGATGGCGATGACTCGCGGGAGTGGTCGCCGAATCACATGTGGTGGCGAAGAGTCGGGCGACGTGCTGGGAACCATCGCCTCGTTGGGGTTCGGGTCGTTCGGTGCACCTGTTGGTGCGTCTTCATGGGTCACGGCATGTCCATTCAGGTGACGCTGGAGAACAGCGGCCCGTACTGTGCCCGATTCGACGCACAGTTACAAGCACCCTTGTGATGTTTCACGTGAAACATCGGGCACCGTGCGGTCACCGAACGTGCAAGATCCGCTGTGTGACTGTTGCTGCGGCTGTTGCTGCGGCTGTCGATGGGAGGTCGAGCCGAGACCCCGGTGTGCGGCCAATGACGATCGGTCTCGTGAGTCGCGGAACCACGGGACCCGCGCCGAGGGACGCCCTGGAGCCTCCGATGTTTCACGTGAAACATCGGGAACCCCGACCGTGACCGACGCCGACACCCGCACCGCAGAGGATCACACTCGCCAGCCCGATGCCATCACCATTGGCTGCGTGGAGTCCGTCTGACCGGAGGCTGCCAGAACGGCGTGGAGTGGCGTCGTGAAAGCGCCGCAGATCGTCGATGTTTCACGTGAAACATTGACGGTCGTCCTCAGGCGACTGTTCGAGTGAAGATCGACACCTGGCCGTGGCCATCATCGACACGCGTGACGCCCAGTTCAGCGAAGGAGTCATCGGCCCAACGGTGACCGCTCGGCGGTTCCGAAATCACGATGCGACCACCGGCCCGTACGACCATCGCGCCGAAAGCGAGCGTCTCCATCGGTGGGCCGAAGCCACGCGCTACCACTGCGTCCACCACATCGACACGAGAGTGGAGGTCCGATGCGTCCACGCACAACACGGACACTCGGTCGTTCCATCGCAGTCGCCGCACGACGCGATCGAGGAAGTCCGTTCGTTTCGCACGTCGATCGACCAGGACCACTTCCAGGTCGGGACGATCGTGGGCGATCACGAGCCCCGGCACACCGCCACCCGACCCGAGGTCCACCACCACACCCGTCACATCGGTCAGAGCTACGACGAAGGCGCGAGCGTGATCGATCACCTCCGAAACGTCGCGTTCTCCCAGGAACCCCAGGCGCTGGCTCTCGTGGAGTACGTCGTACACGTCTGGGTCGAATGACACGGGAGCAGTGTGCCACGAGCGACTGCACGAACACGGTTCGCTGCTGGGCCCTGACGACGCTCGCGAACACGACAACGTTGGAGGGCACAACAACACCGTGGCGATCTTGAGCGTGTACTTCGCTCACCAGCCTCGCCGTTCCGATCCTCGCGGGTCGTCATCAGCTGGGGCCGGTCAGAGTCGAGGCGAAAACGACGACAGCCCAACCGCAGTGCGGTCGGGCTGTCGTGTCCACCGGTCAGAACCGGTGCGAGCCGAAGCGTCGGCGACGGAGTCGTCAGACGGGAACGACGACGATCCGACGGTTCGGATCGTCGCCTTCGGACCGACTCTCGACACCCTCCTCGTCGTTCAACGCATCGTGAATCACCTTGCGGTCTGCCGAGTTCATCGGCTCCAGCGCACGGGCGGTGCCACTCTCACGCACCGACGCAGCAACGTCGACCGCGAAGCGTTGCAGCGCCTCGCTGCGGCGAGCGCGGTAGCCGGCCACGTCGATCCGGAGCCGAGTCTCGTGGTCTCCGAGACGCCGTTGTGCAGACACGCGAGCAAGATCTTGCACCGCATTCAACGTACGACCGCCCGGGCCGACCAGCAGTCCGAGGCCCTCGCCGTCGACCTGGACGTCGAGTTCGATTCCGTCGACCTCCAGATTCGTCGATCCGGTCGCTCCGAACGCCGCAACCAATCCGTCCATGAACAGGACGGCAGCGTCGCCGACCTCTTGTGGGGACACCGGGGACGGCTCTCGCTCTTCGTTGCTCATCTGCTTCTCCTGGCTGTTTCTCGATCGATCGTTGTCGCGGCCACCGCGAGAGCGGCCGTTCGATTGCTTGCGTGAGGCATCCGGCTTCGTCGACGCGGCCGGACGGTCAGCGGACGACTCGCTCGCCACGTCGGCCGCTCCGTTGTCATCGGCGCTCTCGTGGTCGGCCGCTGATGCCTCGTCGGTCGTTGACCCGCTCGACGACTTCGCATCGCTGCTCGACGATTTCGCACCCCGACGACGCCGCTCCTGCTTCGGACGGACGTGAGCGGGCTTCACCCTCGCCCGCACGCGACCCTCTCCGCGTGTGCGGCCGAACAAGCCCGGTCGCGGCTCGTCGAGCACTTCGAACTCTGCTTCGTCCGCTGCGACTCCGAGTCGGTCGAGTGCCGCCTCTTTGGCGGCCTCGACGGTCTTCGCGGTGGTTTCCACCCACTCCATGTGGTCCTTCTTCCCTCTGGTGATACCGAGATCCGGTGAGTCCGGGATCTGTTGATTCTGAGATGTGATGTGATCGGCGGTCGCTCGATCAGCGCTTCTTCTTCTTGGCGACCGGTTTGTTCGACTTCGGCCGACTCTTGGCTGCTTCTGCTTGCTTGCGGGTGGGGGTCGGGCGACCCTTTCCGCTGTCGGCACCGTTGCGACTCGCGTCGGTCGGGCGAGATTTGGGAGGTGTGACACGCTTGCTCTGACCAGTGGGGCGTGCGCTCGGGGTGGCCGAGCCCTTCTTCTTCGCACTGCCGGCGTTCTTCTGTGCATCGTCGGACTGCTTGTCGGGTCGTCCGGCAGCGAGATCACGTTTGGCCTGCGCCAAGAAGCCGCCTCCCTCGCCCTTTTCCTTCGAATGCTCTCGGGCGGCCTCGCCAGCGCGTTGCGCCTGCCGACCCAGCGATTCGTCGCCGCCGTAGAACTTCTTCGTGATGTAGTACTGCTGCAGGATGCGCAGCAGGGTCTGGAAGATGTAGTACACGACCAGCGCGGTGAGGAAGAAGATCTGGAAGACGGCGAACACCACCGGCAGGTACTGCATCACCTTCTGTTGCGTGGGCGACATCGTCGGGCTGACGGCGGCGCGAGCAGCGACCATGCGCTGCTGACCGAAGTACAACCCTCCGAGCGCCACCACGAGCAAGGCGTAGATCAGGCCCTTCCATGGATTGTCACTGATCGCCTCGGCGGGGGACAGGCTGAGATCGAGTCCGAGCTCGGGCATCTTGAACTTGCCGTAGAGCGATTGGAACAGGTCGGAGTCGATCGAAAGGTAGCGAGGGATGAACCCATCGATCTCGTCGACGCGGCCGGTTGGCGTGAACGTGGCGTTGGCGATCGGTTCGGCGCTGCCCCGCGGTGCGTAGGTGAGGCCTCGGAGGATGCGGAACATCACGATGAAGACCGGCATCTGCGCGAAGATCGGCAGGCAGGACGACATCGGGTTGACCTTGTGCTCCTGGTAGAGCTTCATCATCTCTTCGTTGAGCTTGGTCTTGTCGTTGCGGTGTTCGTTCTGCAGACGCCGCATCTCCGGCGACAACTTCTGCATCTCCAACATGCCCTTGGTGCTCTTGAGAGTCAGCGGTGTGGTGATCGCCATGACCACCACCGACATCAGTGCGATGGCGACGATGTAGCTGTTGGTGGCTCCGTAGAACCACGAGAGCATGGCTGCGGGGATCTCGAACATGTGTCAGCAGTCCTTGTGGGCGAAATCGGGGTCGCCGACGGCGACGGTGTGATGGGTCGGTTCCGGAACCGGATCGAATCCGGACGGGCCGAAGGGTCGACATCGAGCGAGACGCCGAAGCGTCAACCACGTTCCTCGGCGAGCACCGTGGAGTTCATAGGCCTCAGCGGCGTACGACGAACACGATGGGTGGAAGCGGCAGGGCGACAGGCGGCCCTGCATCGCTCGCTGGTACCCGTCGATCGCAGACAACGCCCATCCCTGAACACGTCCTCGAGAGGGGACAGGCGTCGTGTTGCTCACCCGTTCGACCGGACTTTGGGTGGAAGTCGCTCGAGCGTGGAGGCAATCTGTTCGAACGTGAGTTCGCCAGCTGTCGGGCGGCAGCCGATCAGGTACAGACCTGGTGGCACCTCGGTGGTCGCCATGATGGCGCGCAGACGCCGTCGGAGCCGGTTGCGGACCACCGCATTGCCGACCGCCCGACTGATCGCGAACGCCACTTGTGGTGGGTCCGCCGACGGATCGCTCAGATGTGAACACCAGAAGGGTTCGACTCGTACCCGACGACCGTCGCGGCGGAGCCGCTCGAAGTCGTCGCGAGTACGAATCCGGCCGATCAAGCGGACAGGCGGGCCCGGCCCTTGTCACGCCGGGACTTGAGGACGGCGCGACCGGCGCGGGTGCTCATGCGGGCGCGGAAGCCGTGCTTCTTCGACCGGCGACGGGCATTGGGCTGATAGGTACGCTTCACGTGATACTCCGTGGCTTTCGCACACACTGACCGAACGAGAGGGAATCGGACGCTGCTCGAGACAGAGGCGCAGCAGTCGTCGATCGAGCCGGTGGCTCGTGTCCGGATGTGATCGGACAGGCTACGGTCGCGCGACACACGGTCCCAACCTCATCACCAGCCCAGCGCGACCGCACCTCGCTGAGGCCCGCCGTCGACCGGGAGCGAGAAGCAGATCTGGCTCGCACTCGACCTGGGGACCCGCTCTGCGAACTACGTCGATGTAACTTACCCACAGGACGCTCTGGCGTGCGTTTCCCCAGCGTGCGGGCATCATTTCAGCAAGTTTCCGACACGGTTGTGAGCTGCTAGCGTGCCGTCTCCCGATCCACCGACTCGTTCGTCCACACTCTGTGGACAACACTGTGGATCAATCGAACGCCGAACCTGGACCCACCATGCCGATCACCGATGCCGACGACATGTGGACCCAGGTGACGTTGTCCCTGCGATCCCAACTCGCCGAGAGCGTCTGGTTCTCCACCTTCCAGGAGATCACGCCTGTCCACGTCGACGATCAGACGTTTCGTCTGCTCGCGCCGTCCGCGTATGTTCGCGATCGCATCACCACCCGCTACCTTCCGATGATCGTCGACGCGCTCGACGAATCCGGTCTCGGGCACCGGGAGATCGTCATCGATGTCGACAGTGCGGTCGAGAGCGTGGAAACACTCTCCGAGCCGGAACCTTCGACATCACCTCCATCCCCTGACGGGCCTCACGATTCCGAACGCGTCCAACCCCACGGCAGCCTCAACCACGACCGCAACCACCTGCTCGAAGAAGCAGGCCTCAGCACGGACTACACCTTCGACACGTTCGTCAAGGGTGCATCGAACCAATTCCCGTTGGCCGCCGCACTGCGTGTCGCCGAGACCCCTGCTCGCAGCTACAACCCTCTCTTCATCTACGGGTCGGCCGGATTGGGCAAGACCCATCTCCTGTACGCCATCGGTCACTACGTCCACCAGAACTACCAGCACCACAAGATTCGGTACGTCTCGACCGAGACGTTCATGAACGAGTACGTCGAGTCGATCCGCAACAACACGACCAACCTGTTGCGCCAGCGATACCGCGAGATCGACGTGCTGCTCATCGACGACATCCAATTCATCGCCAACAAGGAAGGCCTCCAAGAGGAGTTCTTCCACACGTTCAACGCACTCCACGGCGCGAACAAACAGATCGTCATCAGCTCCGACCGAATGCCCGATGCCATCCCCACGCTGGAAGAACGTCTACGGAGCCGCTTCAAGTGGGGGCTGATCACGGACATCCAGCCACCCGACGTGGAGACCCGGCTCGCGATCCTGCGGAACAAGGCCGAGCGTGAGGACATCGAGGTTCCCGGTGCCGCACTCGAGTTCGTCGCCGAGAACATCTCGACGAACATCCGCGAACTCGAAGGTGCTCTCGTGCGGGTGATGGCGTTCGCCAGCCTCAGTCGCCAACCGATCACCGTCGAACTCGTGCAGCAGCAGCTCGCCGACCTGCTCACCGTGTCGCGACCCAAGGTCCGCACGCCCGAGGAACTGCTCGACGAGATCGCCGGCATCCTCAAGTTCGACGTCGAGGCGCTCAAGAGCAAGAGCCGTCAACGTCCGCTGGTCACGGCACGCCAAGAGGCGATGTACGTGTTCCGTGAGTTGACGGACCTCAGCTATCCGGCGATCGCCCGGCTGTTCGGTGGTCGCGATCACACCACGGTGATCCACGCCAACGAGAAGATCCAACGGTTGATGAAGGAACGCAAACAGGTCTACGACCAGGTGACCGACCTCCTCCAACAGTTGAAGGCGTGACGAGGATGAGTACCACGAACCGTCGCGCGAGTCCGGCACCCTGGGCCGAACGCACGCGCGGTGGACATCTCGGTGGACGCGAGACCTCGGTTCGCGACGCATCATGGGGACGACCGGAGTGTCGTCCACCGAATCACAACGGTGGCACTCGCGAGCTGTGGAGTTCGCGCCATCCCATGTGGACGCGGTCGGTGCCCGTACGCTGGCGCGACGTGACTTGTCCCCAATCCACAGCACCTACTAGTACTACTGATCTGAATACATCCCCTCGTGAGGAGAAGTCCCGACCGTGAAGTTTCGTTGCGAACGTGATGTCCTGGCTGATGCCCTGAACTCTGCCGGGCGTGCCGCCACCAATCGGACGGGCACGCTGCCGGTGCTGTCCGGCGTGAAGATCCAGGTCGAGGGTGACACCTTGACCGTGACCGGCACCGACCTCGAACTGACCATCCGGCTCACGGTCGAGGTGGGCGGCGAACAGGACGGGGCCGCCGTCGTGCCGGCCCGCCTCGTCGGCGACATCGTCAAGGCGTTGCCGGCCGGTGCGGTCGAGATCTCCTTGGATGCGGGCGACAGTGGTGAGATGTCGATCAGCGCGGGCCGCTCCCAGTTCTCCGTCCGCCCGTTGTCGCTCGACGACTATCCGAGCCAGTCCGAGCCGTCCGGTGAGGTCGTCACCATCTCGGCCGAGACGATGGCCGAATCGCTGCGACAGGTCGTGCGTGCGGCGTCCACCGACGACGCACGTGCGGTTCTCACCGGTGTGTTGCTGGCCTCGGAGGACGACGGCGTACGTATGGTCGCCACCGACTCGTATCGCCTGGCGGTCCGCGACCTCCCCGATTCTTCGGTGCTCGCGTCAGGCCAGAAGGTGCTCATCCCGGGTCGTGCGCTCAACGAACTGCAGCGCCTGATGGGCGACGTCGAGGAACTCACCGTGCGTTTCGGTGAGCGCGAAGCGACGTTCGAGGCCGGCAGCACACGGCTGACCACGCGCCTGATCGAAGGCGAGTTCCCGAACTACCGGAACCTGCTGCCGTCGAGCTACCCGAACCTGCTCACGGTGAGCAAGGCGTCGATGATGGAAGCAATCCGCCGCGTGAAGATCCTGGCGCAGGATTCCACGCCGGTGCGCCTCACCCTCGGTGGCGACACGGTGCAGTTGACGGCGATCACCCAGGACGTCGGCAACGCCGTCGAGGAGATCGACGCCAGCTACGACGGAGTCGAGATGACCGTGGCGTTCAACCCCGACTACCTCGCGGCGGGCATCGATGCGATCGACGCCGATGACGTCACCCTGGCCACGATGGACCCGATGAAGCCGGCGGTGCTTCGTGGTGCCGGTCAGGACGACTACCTGTATCTGCTGATGCCCGTCAGGGTGCCGTGACTCCGGCGCCTTGATCGTCTCGCGGCTCGAACTCACTGATTTCCGCAACTACGCGTCGGCGTCGTTCGACCTCACGGCCGGGACCACGGCGGTCATCGGTGACAACGGTCAGGGCAAGACGAACCTCGCCGAGGCCTTGGCCTATCTCGCCACGCTGTCGAGCTTCCGCGGTGCACCCGGTGATGCGCTCGTCCGTGTGGGTGCGGATCAGGCGATCATCCGCGCCACCGTGGCCCATGACGACGGGCGTTCGTCGTTGATCGAGGCTGAACTGGTCGCCGTCGGTCGCAACCGGGTGCAGGTCAACCGCCAGAAACTGCAGCGTGTGCGCGACCTGCTCGGCACGGTGCGCGTGACGGTGTTCTCGCCCGACGACCTGATCGTGGTGAAGGGTGGACCGGGAGACCGCCGTCGGTTCATGGACGACACCCTCGTCGCCCTCGCCACGAAATACGACGCGATCCGACTGGAGATCGACCGCATCGTGAGACAGCGGAACACCCTCCTCAAGCAGGCACAGAAGGCCCGCGAGCTGTCCGATGACGTCGCGGTCACGTTGGACGTGTGGGATGCGAAGTTCACCGAGATCGCGGATCAGTTCGGCTACGCCCGCGCCACGCTGGTGGCGCGGATCACACCGATGGTGCAGGAGGCCTACGAGCAACTCGCCGGGGCCTCGACGCCGGTCGATCTGCGATATGAACCGGAATGGCGTCGCGTCGGTCTCCTGGCCGCACTCGGGGCGGCCCGTGACCTCGACGTGCGACGTGGGGTGTCGACGGTCGGTCCGCATCGCGACGAACTCGAACTCTCGATCAACGGCTTGCCGAGCCGCACTCACGCGTCGCAGGGGGAACAACGCACACTGGCACTGGCCCTGCGCCTGGCGGGGCATCGGTTGGTGACCGAGCGCACAGGGTCGGCCCCGGTGCTGGTCCTCGACGACGTGCTGTCGGAGTTGGACGACGGTCGGGGGACCGCTCTGCTCGGCCACCTGCCACCTGGCCAGATCGTGATCACGACGGCGAGCGAGTTGCCGCCCGCAGCTCGAGCGGACCGTGTGTTGCGGATTCACGCCGGCGCCGTCGTCGACGACACGTGACCGATCGTGGTTCGTTACGGTGACCGACGTGTCCGACCCCGTTCCGATCACCCGTTCGCTCGACGGGATGATGAAGTCCCTGCGTGGAACCGATCGGATCCAGGTCGGCGGCGTGTTCGGCAAGTGGGATGATGCCGTGGGCCCCCAGATCGCTGCGCACGTGCGTCCGGTGCGACTGGACCAGCGCACGCTGCTCGTCGAAGCCGATACGGCCACGTGGGCGACACAGGTGAAGTTCCTGGCCGACACGATCATCACCCGTCTGCACGACGAGGCTCGCGTCGAGATCGACCGGGTCGAGGTGCGGGTGCGGTCCGCGCGGCGTAAGTAACCGATCGGGACCTCCGTTTCGATTATGTTCTCGAATGCACGCGCAGGAGCGCAACGCATTTCGACGGAGGAGACTGACATGACGAACACGGGTGGAACACCTGCCGGCTGGTACCACGCTCCGGGGGACCCCGAGGGCACGCAGCGGTACTGGGACGGTGCACAGTGGATCGGCGAGCCGCAGGCTCAGCAGGCCACACCGCCCGCAGGTCAGACCCCCGCGTCGGACGCAACGGTGTCCTACAACTCGCCGCCTTCGGCCGATCCGGGTGCGGGACAACCTCCGCAGTACGGCGGCGCACCCGGCGGAACACCACCTTCATACGGTGCCCAGCCGCCGTCGTATGGTTCCGAGCCGCCGCCCTACGGTTCCGTGCCTCCCGGTGCCGGTGCTCCTCCCGGATACACCGCATTCGGGGGTGCTGGCGCCGCGGGTGCCGTCGGAGTCCCCGCCGAGTTCGGACAACGTGCCATTGCGTTCCTCATCGACATCGCTCCGATCGTCGCCGGATACATCCTCGTGGTGTTCGTCGGGTTGATCTCCGACGTGCTCGGCCTGCTGCTCACACTCGTGTTCTGGGTTGCCGCGATGGCGTACCAGATCTGGAACTTGTACATCGTCCAGGGCAAGACCGGTCAGTCCATCGGCAAGAAGCAACAGGGCATCAAGTTGGTGCTCGACCAAACCGGCGCACCGGTCGGGGGCGGCATGGCGTTCGTGCGATACCTGGCGTCGGGCGCGTTCATCCTCGCCTGCTGCATCGGCTATCCGATCAACCTGCTGTCGCCGCTGTGGAATGCCGACAAGAAGACCTACTCCGACAAGATCATGAAGATGAGTGTCGTCCGGGCCTGACCCGGTCGCAGCGAACGAGTGCGTGGCGCCGTCGACCTGTGCGGCGGCGCCACGTCGGTGGGTCGTGGACGCAGCCGGACTCACCGACTCTGGAGTACCCCGCTGGTAGACTTTCGAGCAACGATGACGTGGATGCTGCGCCGACCTGACCGGTCCGGCTTGCGGTCTCCATGTTCGTCGATCGTGCCCACGTGGCACCACGTTCGAATCACCCCGACGTCTCCGCGGAGGCGATGACGCAAGAAGGTACGAGTGTCCACTGACACCGCAGTCACCATGGCCGATGACGACGACACCACGCAGCCGATGCGTCGGCCCGAAGATTCCGAGACCACGCTCGAAGAAGCGCCTCGCGTGCGTCGCACACCGAACGGGGACGCCGCCAAGACCACTGCTGCATATGGCGCCGACGCGATCACGGTGCTCGAAGGGCTCGACCCGGTTCGCAAGCGTCCGGGCATGTACATCGGGTCCACCGGCCTCCAGGGTCTGCACCACCTGATCTGGGAGGTCGTCGACAACTCGATCGACGAGGCCATGGCCGGCCACTGCGACCGGATCGGTGTCACGCTCACGGCTGATGGTGGGTGCATGGTCAGCGACAACGGTCGCGGCGTGCCCGTCGACCCGTTCAAGACGGGCGAACATGCGGGCAAGTCCGCAGCCGAAGTCGTTCTGACCGTGCTGCACGCCGGTGGCAAGTTCGGCGGCGATGGCTACAAGGTCTCGGGTGGCCTGCACGGCGTGGGCGTCTCCGTCGTCAACGCACTGTCCACCAAGTTGTTGATCCAGGTCGACCGCGACGGCAACCGTCACGAACAGCACTACGGCAACGGCGGAGCACCCCTCGACAAGATGATCGTCGTCGGCGAGACCCCCGCCGATGGCCGGGCCACCGGTACCACCATCACCTTCCACCCCGACCCCGAGATCTTCCAGGCAGAAGGCACCGAGTTCGTGGCCCGCACCGTGCTCGAGCGCCTCCAGACCATGGCGTTCCTGAACAAGGGTCTGATCATCGACTTCGAGGACCAACGTCCGGAGCGTGAGAACCAGGTCACCTACCAGTACACGAACGGCCTGGTCGACTTCGTCAAGCACCTCAACGCCACGAAGGACCCGCTGTTCAGCAAGGTCTGCCAGTTCGAGGACGAGGACGACGAGGGTCAGATGCTCGACGTCGCGATGCAGTGGAACACCGGCTATCACGAAGGCATCCACGGCTACGCGAACGGCATCTCCACCACCGAAGGTGGCATGCACGTCGAAGGCTTCCGCTCGGCGCTCACCTCGGTGATCAACAAGTACGCCCGGGAGAAGAACCTGCTCAAGGAGAAGGACCCGAACCTCAGCGGGGACGACGTCCGCGAAGGTCTCACGGCGATCCTGTCGGTGAAGCTGCGTGAGCCGCAGTTCGAAGGCCAGACGAAGGCCAAGCTGGGCAACGTGCCGATGCGTTCGTTCGTGCAGAAGGCCACCTACGAGCGCCTCGCAGAATGGTTGCAGGAGAACCCTGTCGAAGCGAGCAAGTTGGTCAAGAAGGGCGTCGCAGCAGCGCAGGCCCGAGCCGCCGCCAAGAACGCCCGCAATGCAATCCGTCGCAAGACCGCCCTGTCGGGGGCCGGGATGCCCGACAAGTTGAAGGACTGTCAGTCGAAGAACGCGGATGAGTCCGAACTGTTCATCGTCGAGGGCGATTCGGCCGGCGGTACGGCGGTCGACGCACGCCACCCGTACAGCCAGGCGATCCTGCCGATCCGCGGCAAGATCCTCAACGTCGAACGGGCGCGCGTCGACAAGATGCTGAAGAACACCGAGATCCAGGCGCTGATCACCGCGATCGGTGCCGGGGTGGGCGACGAGTTCGAGGTCGAGAAAGCCCGCTACCACAAGGTGATCTGCCTGGCCGACGCCGACGTCGACGGCAGCCACATCCGCACGCTGCTGCTCACGTTCTTCTTCCGCCAGATGCGTGAGATGGTCGAAGCCGGCTACTGCTACATCGCGCAGCCGCCGCTGTACTCGACCGAGGTCGGCAAGGAGAAGATCTACCTCAAGGACGACGTCGAGAGGAAGAGGTTCCTCGAACAGCGACCGAACCACAAGAAGCAGTTCGCTCGTCTGAAGGGTCTCGGCGAGATGGACTGGGAGGAACTGCGTGCGACCACGATGGATCCCGCGACCCGCACGTTGCTGCAGGTCAACGTCGACGAGGCAGCGCGCGCCGACGAGGTCATGTCGACGCTGATGGGTGAGGACGTGCCCAGCCGCAAGGCCTTCATCACGACCAACGCACGCGATGTACAGAACCTGGACTTCTGATGCCGGGGCCCCTCCATCCCGTTCGCCCCGCCGCTCTCATCTTGGACACTTCACATGACTGACATCACCGATACATCACCTCCGGTCCCTCCGTCCGACGGCGGGGACCAGCCGCCCGAGCCGCCGTCCGGTGGTGCAGGCGACGGCGGGGCACCTCGGGATCCGATCCAGCCGATCGGGCTGTCCGAAGAGATGGAGAGCTCCTTCCTGGAGTACGCCATGTCGGTCATCATGTCGCGCGCCCTGCCCGATGTCCGTGACGGTCTCAAGCCGGTGCACCGTCGCATCATCTGGGACATGGAGGACCAGGGGTTCCGCCCCGACCGCCCCCACGTCAAGTGCGCACGCGTCTCTGGCGACACCATGGCCCGCTTCCATCCGCACGGCGACTCGGCCATCTACGACGCACTCGTGCGCATGGCTCAACCCTTCTCGCTGCGTCACCCGCTGATCGACTTCCACGGAAACTACGGTTCGCCCGATTTCGGTGCGGCCGCGTCGCGCTACACGGAGTGTCGTCTGCACCCGTTGGCGATGCAGATGATCGCCGACATCGACGAAGACACCGTCGACATGATCCCGAACTACGACGGCACCATCGAGGAGCCGATCGTGCTCCCGGCGCGGTTCCCGAACCTCCTGGTCAACGGCAGCCAGGGCATCGCGGTCGGTATGGCGACGAACATCCCTCCGCACAATCTCGGCGAGACCATCGACGCCGTGGTGCACCTCATCGACCACCCCGACGCCACGGTCGAGGACCTGATGAAGCACGTCACGGGTCCGGACTTCCCGACGGGTGCGTACATCCTCGGACGCGCAGGAATCGTCGACGCGTACACCACGGGCCGTGGGTCGGTGAAGATGCGGGCGAAGGCGAGCATCGAGGAGGCGGCGAACGGTCGCTACGAGATCGTGGTCACCGAGTTGCCGTACCAGACCAGCTGTTCGTCGATCGCCTCGCGCATCGACGAACTCGTCACCTCGGGTGACCTCGAAGGCATCTCCGACGTGAACGACGATTCCTCGGGTGGCAAGACCAGCTTGATCATCTCGCTCAAGCGTGACGGCAACCCGAACGTCGTCCTCAACAAGCTCTACAAGATGACCCAGTTGCAGTCGAGCTTCTCGGTCAACATGGTCGCCCTCGTCGACGGTGTGCCGCGACAGATCAACCTGCTGGTCGCACTGCAGGCGTACCTGCGCCACCAGGTCGAGGTGATCACCCGGCGCACGAAGTTCCGCTTGGCCAAGGCGGAACGACGCGAACACATCCTCGAAGGTCGCATCAAAGCCCTCGACGTGATCGATGCGATCATCGCGTTGATCCGTGCCAGCGACGACGTCGCATCGGCACGCGCCGGGCTGATGGCCGAGCCGTTCGAGTTCTCCGAAGTCCAGGCCAACGACATCCTCGACATGCAGCTGCGTCAACTGACCCGGCTCTCGAAGATCGACCTCGAAACCGAGTTGGCCGACATCCGCGCCAGCATCGAGGACCTGCAGGACATCCTCGCTCGTCCCGAGCGGCTGAACAATGTGATCAAGGAAGAGATCACCGCGATCCGCGACGAGTTCGCCACGCCGCGCAAGTGTGAGATCACCTACGACGACGGTGAGATGTCGATCGAGGACCTGGTCGACGACAAGGAACTCGTCATCGTGATGACGAACGCCCAGTACATCAAGGCGGTGGCTGCCGATTCCTTCAAGACCCAGGCCCGCGGTGGTCGCGGTGTGTCGGGCGGCAAGCTCAAGTCCGAAGACATCGTGCGCCACGTGAAGTTCACCACGGCGCACGCGCACCTGCTGTTCTTCACGAACCTGGGCAAGGTCTATCGACTGCGCGCGTTGGAGATCCCCGAGCGTGACCGGACGGCGAAGGGAATGCCCATCATCAACCTGCTTCCGTTGCAGCCGGGCGAGAACGTCCAGGCGATCGTCGACACCCGACAGTTCGCCGGTGACCGCTACCTGTTCTTCGCCACCAAGCGGGGCACGGTCAAGAAGACCACGTTCACCGAGTACGACAAGAGCCGCCGTGACGGCCTGATCGCGATCAACCTGCGTGACGGAGACGAACTGGTCAAGGTCATCGAGACCAGCGGTGACGACGACATCTTCATGGTCTCCAAGGGCGGGATGACCATCCGCTTCAACGAGAACGACGTGCGCTCGATGGGCCGGACCGCCGGCGGCGTGCGCGGCATGAAGCTGAAGAACGACAAGGACGCGGTGGTGTCGGTCGACGTGGCTCGCGACGACACGGCGATCCTCACCGTCACCGAAGCCGGGTACGGCAAGCGCACCAAGCTCGACGACTTCAACGTCCAGGGTCGCGGAGGCCAGGGCGTGATCGGAATCAAGCTCACCGGCAAGAAGGGCGAAGTCGTCGCCGCCTTCATGGTGGGCGAAGACGACCAGATCGTCGCCATCTCCAACAACGGCATCACGATCCGCATGGAAGTGCGCGACATCTCCGAGCAGGGACGTGGCGCGACGGGTGTACGTGTGATGAACATGGACGACGGCGACGTCGTCGGATCCGTCTCGGCGATCCTCGCATCCGATGACGACCTGGGCGACGACCTCGGCGAAGAGTGACCCTTGGCGCCGCCCGGCGCCGGCCATCGACCGATCCCCGGTCCCTTCGACGGCTTCGCCCGTCCTTCGACACGATCACCGCTGCCCGCTTCCGGCGGGCAGCGGTTCGAATGGATGGGAGCGTAGATGTCCGCTCGATCAGAGACCTGCGCCGGATGCCGGCGATCGGACCGCGATGTGGGTCCGCCGGAGCGCCGACGCGACCGGCGGCGACGGTCGCGCGACCACTGCGACACGGAGTCCGCCGACACCGGTCAGGCAGCTGTGCTCGTCCTCACGGTCACTGCTGTTCTGCTCGTCGTGATCGTGCTGGCGATCGCAGCGATGGGGCGCACCACGATCGATCGGACCCGCGCTCAGACCGCGGCCGACGCTGCGGCGCTCGCGTCACTCGACGGTGGTCGACCCGCAGCGTCGGCGTATGCCCGACGCCACGGTGCCGAGGTCGTGGAATGGTTCGCCGGTCCGGAGCCGTTCGAGGTGACCGTGGTCGTGCGCGTGGGCGACACGACGGCCACCGCGCGAGCGTCCAACGCACCCTGATCGTCGGTGATGACCACGTCACCCGAAATGACGAGCGGTCGGCAAGCTCTGAGCAAGTGACGGGATCGCGTCTCGGCTCGCGCCTACACTCGGTTCGGTGAGCAAGACCGAGCGTGACCTCAGCGCCGACAGCGACATCGACGCGCTCGACGAACTGTTCAGCGACGAGGAGTTCGACGCAGCGTTCGACCAGGCGATCGAACACGCGGATCTCGGTCTCGATCTCGACATCGACGATCTCGAAGCGAACGAAGAGGCGGACTCCGACCCGAACGACTCGAAGGGTCAGCCAACCCTCGACGATGCCGACATCGACGATGCCGACATCGACGACCACACCGTCGTCGTGGTCCACGCCGGCGACGACCTCGACGACACTGCTCTCGAAGACATCGATCTCGACGATGCATCCGATCTCGATGCATTCGATCTTGATGCATTCGATCTCACGGACGCGGAGGCTGCCGACACGGACATCGTCGAAGCAGGCACGGTCGAAACAGACACCACCGATGTCGACGATCTCGATGTCGACGACCTCGATGCTGATCCCGATGCGTACGTCCTTCCCGAGATCGTCCCGGCGACCGAGGACCCGGAGGTCGATGATGCGGAGCCCGAGGCGCTGACTCGCGTCGGCGATGTCGATCTCGCACCGGACACGGATGTCGACGAGGAATCGCACGATGTCTCCGACGACATCCTCGAGGAACTCCGTCGGGCCGACATCGACGGTCCGTTCGTACCGCACGCGCCGCAGGACGACACGACCGCAGCGGTACGACGCCCGCGTCGCGCTGCCGACTACGACCCCGCACCCGTGCCGATCCCGGCGAAGGTGCCGCGCGTCCTCGGTCGCAAGCCGCGGGTCCGCAAGGTCACGCGAGTGGTCCGCCACGTCGATCCGTGGAGCGTGTTCAAGATCGCGATCATCGCGAACATGGTGCTGTACGTGATCGTGCTCACGGCATCGGTCCTGCTGTGGAACGTCGCCAATGCGACAGGCACGGTCGACAACGTGGAACGCTTCTTCGAGTCCTTCGGCTGGAACTCCTTCGAGTTCAACGGCGGCGAGTTGTACCACGCCGGGTGGATCGCCGGCCTGTTCGTCGTCATCGGTCTGACGGGCCTCGCGGTCCTCGCGGCGACCTTGTTCAACCTGATCACGGACCTCGTCGGTGGTGTGCGCTTCACGGTCCTCGAAGAGGAGGTCGTGGAGACGCGGACCTCGCCGATGAGGCGCTTCGTCGTGCGTCGACCGGAGCCCGATGTCCCGGCGTTGTTGCACGACTCGTCGGGAGCGATGTACCGCGAAGCGGTCGTCGACGACTCGGGTGCCAATCTTCGACCGACCCGATAGCGTCGCGACCTGTTCGGGGCTATAGCTCAGTCGGTTAGAGCGCATCGCTGATAACGATGAGGTCCCTGGTTCGATTCCAGGTAGCCCCACCAACCGTGCCCGTTCGTGGGGTCGCCGAGCGGCGAGCATTCCTCTCGAACCCGCCTCCGCCACCGGGGCGCCGCAGTCGTGCCTCGTGAAGGTCGGTACACACTCATGAAGTTCGTTCGACGAGTTCTCGCAGCGCTCACCGCAACGCTTCTCGCTGCTGCCGCCATCCGCATCGGTGGATCGGGTGGCACGCCACCCCAGCACGGAGGTTGGCAACCGTTGGATCTCCCCGATCCATGAGCCCGCGCCTGGCAATCGTCGGTGCCGGCGTCGTGGCCCGTCGCATCGAGAAACGGCTGGCGCTGACGCCCGACGGTCGCAGCGTCATCTCGGTCGATTCGCGACTCGTCGATCTCGCCACGTCACGTCGACTCGACGGTGTGGACGTGGTGGTCCTCGCTCAACCGGGGCCCCATCACGGGCCCGCCGTGGCGCTCCTCGATCGTGGGATCCACGTCGTGTCGGTCGGCGATCAGGTGCACGACGTGGCCGCACTCCTCGAGGAGGGTGACCGCGCCGACTCCCGCGATGCTGCACTCGTCGTGGGCGCAGGGATGTGGTCGGGACTCACGGGGCTGATGGCTCGGCACCTTGCCGGTTCGTTCGCGTCGATCGACGAGATCCACCTCGCTCTTCACGGCACGGCCGGGCCTGCATGTGCGCGCCAGCATCACCGAGCGCTCGCCGGCACCGCCGTTGCCTTCGACGACGGCGCGTTCACGAGCATGCGCTCGGGGACCGGTCGTGAACTGGTGTGGTTCCCCGAGCCGGTCGGCGCGTACGACTGCTACCGGGCCGAACTTCCGGCACCCATGGTGCTGCATCGAGCATTTCCCCAGGTCGAGCGCATCACGGCGCGCATGTCGGCGAACCGTCGCGACCGGTTCACGTCACGGTTGCCGATGCTGACGCCACCACACAAGGAAGGTGGCGTCGGCGGGTGCAGAGTGGAACTCCGCGGTGCGGACGCTTCGGGGGCACGCCTGACGGTGATCGGGGGAATCGCCGAGATGGTCGCAACTGCAGCGGCTGCGACTGCGAGTGCGTATGTGGAGGCGCTGATCCGGGGCGGCATCCACCCGGGTCTGGTGGTCCCGGGCGAGGAGTCCGTGGACACGACGTCGATCCTGCGTGACATCGTGCGCTTCGGGGTACGTCTGCAGGAATTCACCGGCGTGCCGAACAACTGAGATCCGGCACGCCCTGCACCTTGCAGTCGAACCGACGACCGAGAGACGAGAACGACATGACGACCGACCCCGCCACCACCGCCCCGTCGGGCGCAGCGACCGACGCCGACGCACCACCCCCGTGGCTTCCGCCCGGCGAGGTCGTCCGCATCGACGGACGCGGTGAATTCTTCATCCGGCGCCACATCCATCCCGACCCGGCTGCGCCGACGGTGATGCTGTTGCACGGGTGGACCGCATCGTCCGACCTGCAGTTCCTCGGCGCGTACGAAGCACTCGCCGAGGTGTGCTCGTTCATCGGGATCGACCATCGGGGCCACGGACGAGGTCTGCGGTCGCTGAAGCAGTTCGAACTCGAAGACGTCGCCGACGATGCTGCGGCGGTGCTGCGTGAACTCGGTGCGGGACCCGTGATCGCCCTCGGTTACTCGATGGGTGGTCCGATCTCGCTGCTGCTCGCACGTGCGCACCCAGATCTCGTGTCGGGTCTCGTGGTCCAGGCCACAGCGCTGGAGTGGAGCGCCACGCTGCGCGAGCGGCTCGTGTGGCGACTGCTCCCGATCATGGGTGCGGCGTTGCGTTCCTGGACCCAGCCGATGTTGATCCGCAAGGGGACCGATTTCCTGCTCGACGAAACGACTTCACTCTGGCCGCACCGTCGTTGGATCGTCGCCGAGACCATGCGCAACGAGCCGCGCGTGATGATCGAGGCGGGCAAGGCACTCAGCCGATACGACGCCCGGGACTGGGCATCCGACATCGGCGTGCCGGCGGCAATGCTGATCTCGACGAAGGACCGACTCGTGAGGCCTCGAAAACAGCGCCAACTGGCAGCGGCGTTGAATGCGAAGGTGGTCGAGGTCGAGATGGACCATCTCGGCGCGCTCGAGCGGCCGACTCAGTTCGCGTCGGCGACCGTGGAACTCGTGTCGTCGATCGCCGCAGCATTGCCGGCGGGAACCGCCAGGTCGATCCGATCCGCGAGCTGATCGACCTGGCGCCCGAACGTCTCCATCATGTCGGTCAGCCGTTCGAGACGATCGTCGAACGCCTCGCCCGTGACCATGTCACTGAGTGACACGCGGACGCTGGCGATCTCGCGAGCGAGGAACTCGGTGTCGTTCTGCGTTCGCTCCGCGACGTCGCGATCGATCTCACTGATCACGCGGTCGCGACGTTCCTGACGGGACTGAGCGAGCAGGATCAGCGGCGCGGCGTAGGCCGCCTGGATCGACAGCACCAGCGTGAGCAGGGTGAATCCCCGAGACCACGGGTCGAAGATCAACGAGTCCGGCGCGAACACGTTGTGCAGGATCCAGACCGTGATGAACGCGGTCTGGTACACGAGGAACCGGGCGGTGCCGATGAAGCTGGCGATCGACTCGGCGAACGAACCGAACACGTCGGTGTCGACCTGAACCCCTGCGAAACGCCGTTGGGTGCGCGGTGCGCTCAGGTCCTGCTGGCGCTTCATCAGTTGCCCCCGACGCCGGTGGCCTTGGGCCGGGCGGTCGGGCGTCGCCGCTGACGCCATTCCTCGCCGAGCATGCGGTCGATCACGTCGTCGACGGTGACCGCCCCGAGCAGACGACCTGCTCCGTCACACACCGGCACCGCGAGCAGGTCGTAGCTCGCCAGTTCGGCCGCGGTCTCGCTGTCGCTGGTCTCGGGCGACAGCGTCGGCACGTCATCGATCAGGTGGCGCAGTTCCATCGACGGAGGTTCACGGAGGAGTCGCTGCATGTGGACCACACCGAGGAACTTGCCGGTCGGCGTCTTGAACGGAGGCTGGCACACGAACACCTGCGTGGCGATGCTGACCACCCAGTCGGGATCACGGATCTGCGCCAGCGCCTCGGCCACGGTGGCCGACGGGTCGAGGATGATCACCTCGGGCGTCATCAGGCCGCCGGCGGTGCCCTCCTCGTAGGACAGCAGTCGACGCACGACCTCCTCGTCGTCGGCGTCCATTGCGTCGAGCATCTGTTCCTGCTGCGCGGCGGTCATCTTGCCGAGCAGGTCGGCGACGTCGTCGAACTCCATCTCGTCGAAAATGCCTTCGAGGCGTTCGCGATCGAGACCCTCGATGATCCGGATCTGTTCCTCCTCGGGCAACTCCTCGAGGACGTCGGCGAGGCGTTGGTCGTCGAGGGCGTCGGCGAGCAGACGCCGCTGGGAGTCGGGGAGCGCCCGGACGACGGCGGCCACCTCGGCGGGGTGGAAGTCGCGGAGCCGTGCGGCTTCGGCTTCCATCGCGGTGGGGTTGTCGAACAGGCCGGGCACGGCGCTCGCATCGGCGAGGCGGTAGCTCGACCGGCGACCGAGACTGCTGCGCTTGGCGAGGCGCACCTTGTCGATCTCCCACCAGGTGGTGCGACCGTCGTTCGTCGGGAGCAGGCCGATGTCGCTGACGGCCTCGTCACCGATCCGTCGATCGATCAGGTCGGCACCGATCAGCACTTCTCCCGAACGCGGCTTGAACGGGTTGAGGTCGATGTCCCACGACTTCAGGCGTGCGCCGTCGCTGTTGAGTTCTGCGACGCGGTTTGCGTTGACGAAGATGCGGCGTCGTTGGCTGCTGGCGACGAATCCGACCAGTCGGGGTGCGACGGCAGGACGGCCGTGTCGTGCCGGTCGGCCGGGAACGGCGACGAGGTCCTCGATACGACCGATGGTGGAACCACCGGCGTCGAGCAGCGGAAGGCGCATGACCCGGAAGGCGTAGATCAGTTCCGCAGCCATGCGCCGAGACTACCCGTGTGTGCCAGACCCCCTCCTGCGTCGGCGTGAGCATCGCCCCGCCTTGGCCCGGGGTGATCGTCACGTCGAGCCGGTCCGTGTCAGAGACGTGAGCGACACCCCGCCCTGGGACGGGGTGATGCTCACGCCGTGCGATATGGGCAGGCGGCTCAGGTGACGGCCGAGAGGATCCAGAGGGTGGCCATGCCGGCCACGAAGGTCCAGATCAGGTTGCGGCGCCATGCCGCAACGACCGCGGCGACCACGACGGCGGCTCCCTCGGCGAATTCGATCGAGCCGAGACCCTCGCTCCCGACGGCGAGGTTGATCGTGAGTGCGGCGAGCACTGCGGGGCCGACGTTGGCGAGTGCGCGTTCGATCCCGGTGGGGAGTTCGCGATCGGCGAGGAGCAGGATCAGGCTGCTGCGTGCGAAGTAGGTCCCGAGAGTTGCGGCGGCGAGGACGAGCAGCGCGGCTCCGATGCTCACGAGGTCGCCTGCGGGCCGTGCTCGCCGGAGGTACGGGCGGGCCCGACCTGGCGGTTCGCGATGATCTGTTCGGCGATCGCCCCGGCGATCACGCCGACCACTGCGCCGACGACGATGCCGAGCCGATCGCGGAGCCCGACGGAGATCAGCGACACGGAGCCTCCGACCAGTGCGGCCACACCGGCCGGGATCCGCTTGATGGCGAACATCGTCAGGCCGGCGAACATCAACGGTGGGGCGTAGTCGAGGCGCCACGCTTCGGGCACCACCGGACCGATCAGCATCCCGAGCGGGACGACCGTGTTCCACACCATCCACAGGGCGATCGCCACCGTCAGGTAGTAGCGGCGGAAGTCGGTCGGTGTGCGATGGGTCTGGAGGGCGGCGAGGGCGAAGACCTGATCGACCATCAGGAACGGTGCGAACCAGCGCATCCACCGCGGCTGCTCGCGGAACGAGGGGGCCATGGCGGCGCTGTACATCAGATGGCGGGTGTTGATGACCAGCACCGCGGTGATGATCGCCCAGATCGATGCCGAGCCGGCCAGCGTGATCATCGCGAGCTGTGCGGCCCCGGCGAACACGAGTGGGGCCGTCAGCCAGCCGACCCATGCAGGCATGGCGGACTCGGTGATCGCGAGGCCGATGACGAAGCCGAACGGCACGGCAGGGATCGCGACGGGCAGGAGGTCGGCGAGGGCCTGGCGGTCGATGATGGTCGAGCGGCCCGACACGTCGGCGGAGGTCGCGGTCACGGCCCGAACCTACCGATCGGGGTCGATGTCTGCGTCGGCTGCCAGGTGGTGCGACAACCACCCGTCCGTGCGGCCGGTCGTCATGCCCGTGTGATCTCGACGAGGGTGTCGCTGTAGGCGACCCCGCCACCCCAGTCGGTGAGCGAGTCGCTGGTGAGCGAGTTGGCGACCTTGCCGTCGCGGTGATGGCTGCCCCACCAGCCGAACGGAACCGCCGCCACGCCGGGTCGCAGTCGGTCGGTCACCTTCACCGAGACCTCGATCGACGCGCGGTCGTTGTGGACCGTTGCCACGTCGCCGTCGGCCAGTCCCCGAGTCTCGGCGTCGGAGCGACACAGCTCGACGAACGGCGCTCCTTCGGCGGGCCCGTGCTTGGGCAGGTGCGAATAGCCGGAGTTCAGGAACCGTGCGTGATGTTTCGGTGTGAGCAGTTGCATCGGGAATCGTGCCGCGAGGATGGGGTCGCCGCCGATGCTCTCGACGGGCTGGACGAACGTCGGCACACGCGGCTGACCCATCGTTTCGAGAGCATGAGAGGCGAACTCGACGCGACCGGACGGTGTGGGGAACGGTGTTGCACCATCGGGGTCGCCGAACGGCCGACCGTCGGTGGGGTACGGCGCCCGGATCCAGCGCTCGCTGCGAAGTTCGTCGATGTCGATCGTCGGGAGCGCGGCGCGCATCAGGGTCTCGTCGTCGTCGTACAGCAGCGGTTCGTCGAGACCCATCGACTGTGCGATCCGGCGGAACAGTTCGGTGTTGTTGCACGACTCGCCCATCGGCGCCACGGCGGCCTCGTTGTAGGCGACCCACAGGTGTCCCCACGGGAACACGACGTCGTCGGCCTCGATCTGGGTCGTGGCGGGCAGCACGATGTCGGCGTACCGGGCGGTGTCGGTGAGGAACTGCTCGTGGACCACGGTGAACAGGTCGTTGCGCTCGAGCCCGTGGCGCGTGAGTTCGGCGTTCGGCACGGTGACGAGCGGATTGCAGTTCCACACGATCATCGCGTGGATCGGCGAGTGGTCGACCCCGTCCATCGTGGTCAGGACCTCGCCCAGTCGGCTCATGTTGACGGTGCGCGGCGGCGCCCCGTCGGCGTTCGTCGGCAGGAGGTCGGGTCGGTTGAGCGCGTCGAAGTCGATCTGGCTCTCGGTCCAGTGCCCGACACTGCGCGACATCCCTCCGCCACGGTGGCGCCAGGCGCCGGTGAGCGCCGGGAGGCAGGCGAGGGTGCGGAAGAACATGGCACCGTTCTCGTGGTGCTCGGGGCCGATCAGGGTGCGCAGTGCGGTGCCCGGGGTGGTGGCGACGTCGACCGCGAGCGACTCGATCACCGCGGTGTCGAGGCCGCACACGTCTGCAGCACGTGCGGGGGTCCAGTCGGCGACGGCGTCACGGAGTTCGCCGAAACCGAGCGTGTGGTCGGCCACCCAGCCGGCGTCGTGGAGTTCGTCACGGATGATCACGTGCATCATCGCCAGCATCATCGCGATGTCGGTGCCGGGCAGTGGCTGGATGAACCGGTCGCCGCGCTCGGTGTCGACGGCCTCGGCGGTGAGTGTGCGGATCGGGTCGATCACGACGATGCGTGCACCGTCGGCACGCGCCTGTTCGATCGTCGGCCACAGATGCCGGTTGGTGAGGCGGGTGTTGGTGCCCCACAGCACGAT
Source organism: Acidimicrobiales bacterium (assembly GCA_038259945.1). GTDB lineage: Bacteria > Actinomycetota > Acidimicrobiia > Acidimicrobiales > Ilumatobacteraceae > Ilumatobacter_A. The sequence goes on along the minus strand of JBBSOH010000002.1, from coordinate 1,242 downwards.
CAGTTTCGAGTGGACCATCTCGGTCGCTTCGAGGCTCGCACCCGACCCGTTCGTCATCGAGGCGCCGGCGCCGACCACCACGCCACAGATCGCACGGGTCAACTGCGTCGCACCGACGTGGTGGAAGAAGCGGCCGCCGGCGCCGAACATCGACAACAGGCTCTGGTTGCCGGCATCGGAGTAGGGGAGCAGGGACTCGGGTCCGTGGGTGGCGATGGCGTCGTTCAACCTGGTGCCGATCTCGGCGAGTGCGTCGTCCCAGGTGATCCGTTCGAACTCACCCGACCCCTTCGGGCCGACGCGGCGCATCGGATGCAGGATGCGATCCGGGCTGTGGACCCGGTCGAGGAACCGGTTGACCTTCGGGCAGAGCTCGCCCTGCGAGAAGGGGTGGTCGGGGTTGCCGCGCAGCTTGACCGCGACGGGTCGGGTGACGATCGGGTCATGACCGTCGACGAGGCGGTCCTCCACCGTGACGGTCCACCCGCACGAGTCGGGGCAGTCGTGGTGGCAGGCGCCGTGGACGGTGCGCGTCACCGGTCGCTCGTCGGTCGTCATGACTCGATCGTACGGCCGGGCGACTGCCGGGTCCCGGCGGATTCCCGCCACGCAGTTCCGGGTTGCGATTTCGGGACGACCGGTTCCGCCTGGCTGCTTCGTGACCTGGTCGGGACGGTGACGTCGCGAGTTGAGGCGTGGTCGGGCGGACGCGCCATGATGATCCGATGAGCGAATCGACCAGCAATCCGTTCCCCGACCTGGCGAGGATCGTCCTGATCCGCCACGGAGAGTCGGCGTCGAACGCCGGCGGATGGCTCTCGGGGCAGGACACCTGCGGCGGTCTCACCGACCTCGGTGTGGTGCAGGCCGAGGCGTTGCGCACCCGGTTGGCGGCCGACGCATCGATGCGGCCGGACCGCGTGATGGTGTCGACGATGCGACGTGCCGTCCACACCGCCGAGGTCGTGGCGGAGGGGACCGGCGTCGAGGTCGAACAGTACGCGGACCTGATGGAGCGCACGTCGGGCGAAGCCGAGGGTCTGTCGATTGCGCAGTACAGCGAGAAGTACGGCAAGGCGCCGTGGACGGACTGGGAGAACCCGCTGTCACCCGGTGGGGAATCGGGAGCCGACTTCACGGCGCGGGTCACCTCGGCGCTCGACCGCGTCGTGTCCGAAGCGTGGGGCAAGACGATCTGGGTCGTGTGCCACGGTGGCGTGATCATGGCCACCGCGGTGCGTC
>JBBSOH010000001.1:0-52343 GCA_038259945.1 Acidimicrobiales bacterium | reverse complement strand
TCGGGTCCGAGACGTCAGTGAGTTCCGGGTACCCGATCGGTGAAAGCGCAAGCTGGCATGCAGATCGACCGCATCGGGAGCGTCCATCGGCAAGCTGGCGTGCGATTTCTGATCATCGGTACACGGAACTCTCGGCGAGCAGCCGATTTCGACTGGTCGACCGCGGCCAACGCCGTCGTGTCGAGCGATCGATGGAGCGCGGCGTGGTGACCATCTCCGGACGTCAGGACTGCTCGCGGGGTGATCTCGCTGATCGCATCAAGAGAAGCGCTGCTCGAGCTCGACGATCTCGGGGAGGCCGATGATGTCGGTGAAGTCGGAGAACGGCATCAGGTCGTCGGCGAACGGTGCCGGCGTTCCAGCGGACTTGAGTTTCGTGAGGAACTGCTGCATCGCTGTCGTCGCCGACAGCAGCGTGCCGATCGGCATGATGATCATCGAGAAGCCGAGAGCCGCGATCTCGTCGTACGTGAGCGGCGGGGTCTTGCCGCCCTCGGCCCAGTTGAACAGCAACGGCACCCCAGCGAACTCGGTGGCGACCCGCTCGATCTCCTCGTCGCCCTGCAGGGCCTCGACGAACAACACATCGGCGCCGGCGTCCAGGCAACCGGAGGCTCGGCGGATGGCTTCGTCGAGCCCGTGCGGTGCGCGAGCATCGGTCCGAGCGATCAGGACGAAGTCGTCGTTGCGTCGCGCCTCCGCTGCTGCGCGGACCTTGGCGAACATCTCGTCGGCGGGGACGACCAGCTTGTTCTCCATGTGGCCGCACTTCTTCGGCAGCACCTGATCCTCGATGTGGATGCCGGCGACACCGGCCTGCTCGTACTGCTGGACGGTGCGGATCACGTTGATCTGGTTGCCGTACCCGGTGTCGGCGTCCGCCACGACCGGCAGGTCGACGGCATCGGCGATGCGGCGGGCGTTGTCGACCATCTCCGACAGACCGAGCAGCCCGACGTCGGGTCGACCGAGCAGCGACGCAGCGGTGCCGAAACCGGTCATGTAGACGGCGTCGAAGTCGGCCTGCTCGATGAGCCGCGCACCGAGCGCGTCGTAACAGCCGGGCAGCACGACCGGGGCCCGGTCGGCCGTTGCGGTCGCCAGCAACCCGCGAAGCATCGCCGGTCCGGAGGACGGTCGGTCACGGAGCAGGTCGGCCATGAGCGGCAAGGTACAGCTTCACGATCACCGGCTCCTCGTCCGGTGGATCGAGAACGGGCCCTGTCCGGAGAAGAACCCCTCGACACATCTTCACAAACGAACTACCGTGTTCCTTCACCAGAGCGAGACCGCCACCGAGTTTTCATCACATCGAGGAGGCCCACCATGCCCATGATCTCGGCGACGGCGCAGACCGTGCTCGGATCCGATGCGGTCGCGCACGTGTGGACGACCAACCCCGACGGCAGCCCGCAGGTGTCGGTGGTGTGGGTGATCGCTCTCGACGACGAGATCCTGTTCGGCACCGACGCGTCCAGCCAGAAGGCGAAGAATCTCGCACGCGACGATCGCATCGTGCTCTCGGTCGAGGACGAGGAGCGCAATGCCCGCGGTTATCAACGACACCTGGTGATCCGAGGCCGTGCGCGCATCGAGCCCGGCCCCGATCCGGCCCTGATGGATCGACTGGCCGAGAAGTACACGGGTCTGCGCCGGCACCCGCTCACACTTCGTGACTCGGTGACCAGCGTGGTCGTCCGCGTGCAGATCGAACGCCTCAGCGGCGTCGGCCCGTGGATCGACGACACCGCCGACTCGACCTTCCCCGCCGTCGAACTCACCTCGTAGCACTCTCACGCGATTGCCCGCCGATCGACGCCGCTGCGCGAGTGCTCAGGTGCCGGCGAGTGCGGCGACGACCGGAGCGAACGATTCCAGGGCGTCGGACTGCACGGTCACGTACGACCCGTGCCACCGCTCGCGCTGTTCCACGAGTTCTTCGGCCACCTGCTCAGCCGAACCGACCAGCGTGTGCGGGCTGGCGAGGAGCGTTGCGGCGTCCATTCCCATGCCTCCGGCCACCTTCTCGGCGACGGTGTCTCGAGCGTCGGTGACGATCGTGACGAACTTGAGGATGCTGATCTCGATGTCGTCGAAGCGATCGCCGGCGGCGTCGCGCACCCATCCGAGCTTCTCCTCGGTGGCATCGGCCGACATCGAGGCGATCGCCTCCGGCCCGACCTTGCCTTCGCCGACGTTCGGGTTCACGCCCACGATGTCGGCGAGGCGGGCCGCCGTGGAGAGCACACGCTTCCCACCGCCACCGACGATGATCGGAGGGCCGCCCGACTGCACCGGCTTGGGCAGGCCGTTCATCTCCGAGATCGTGTAGTGCTCGCCGTCGAAAGAGAACGGCCCATCGCCCCACAGGCCGCGGAGCACCTCGATCGATTCGATCATGCGGTCGATCCGTACGCCGGCGCGGTCATGGGGAATGCCGGTCCAGGTGTAGTCGTCGGTCATCCATCCAGCGCCGAGTCCGACTTCGAGTCGGCCGTCGCTCAGCAGGTCGACGGTCGCGGTGTCCTTCGCCAGCACGGCGGGGTGTCGGAAGTCGTTGGCGAACACCAGAGTGCCGACGCGCAACGCCGTGGTCACCGCAGCAGCTGTCGACAGCGCAGCGACGGGCGAGAGTTGGTCGCCGAAGTGGTCGGGCATCAGGAGCGCCGAGTAACCGAGATCCTCGACCTTCTTCGCCGTGTCGGTCCACTCGGAGGCGGAGGCGGCCTTGGCAGCCATCACAGCGAAGCGGAACGGGCGGGGGTGAGTCATGGCTGCGAGCCTCGCACACCGACCACTCGTCGGAGCGGGTCGCGGGCGCGGTCAGCCGCCAGCTGCGGCCGTAGTGTTGGAGCTGATGCAGACCATGGTCCCCGCGCCGGAGCGACTCCCGTCCGTGCTCCCGACGGACCGGTTGAACGAACGCGGGATGGCGAGAAGTCCATTGCGTGCAGAGCTTCGTCGCATCAGCAACGTCGGCAACGTGTTCACCGTCGCCTGGGCGCTCGTCCTGTCGTTCGGCGTGGTCGCCGCTGCGGGTTGGATCCACACCTGGTGGGCCTACGTGCTGGCCTTCTTCGTCATGGGCGGCAGCCACGCTCGGCTCAACATCCTCGGTCATGAGGCGGCTCACCGCCTGCTGTTCTCGAATCGGCGGGCCAACGACTGGGTCGGTCGATGGCTGCTCGCCTACCCGACGTTCCAGGCGTTGATGGCGTACCGCCGATCGCACTTCGCTCACCATCGAGACGAGATGGGCCCGGAGGAACCCGATGCCGGTCTGTACGCCGGGTATCCGATCGCCCCCGACTCGTGGCGGCGCAAGATGCGGCGCGATGCAACGGGCGCGAGCGCCTACAAGAACTTCCGAGGCCTGTTCCGCGCAGCCCGCTCCGGCAGCACCGAAGCGTGGTACATCGTCGGGTTCCAGGTCGCGTTCCTCGCCACCACGATCGCCGCCGGCAGGCCACTCGTGTACCTCGTGTGGATCGCATCGTGGTCCACACTGTGGCGGGTGTCGAATCGGATCCGCTCGATCGCCGAGCACGGCGGAATGACCCGCTCGAAGGACCGGCGTGAGACCACCCACGTGATCCACCAGTCGCTGCTCGCCCGCATGTGGATGGTGCCGTACAACACCGGATGGCACCTTGCGCACCACGTCGACATGGGTGTCCCATGGCGCAACCTGCCCCGCCTGCACGACGAGTTGGTCGCCTCCGGTTGGGTCACACCCGACCTCGAGTACCCGAGCTACCGCGCCTTCATCCGCGACGCCACCCACCGCTGACGGTCGGGTCGCACGCGAGCGGCATGGATCCGGGTGCGGCGGGGTTGTCGATGTCCATGAGTGACGCGCCCGCAACCGACGAGACCGACGAGCGGAACAAGGCGAACGTCGTCGCCTTCTACGACATGATGTTCAACGTGTGCCGTCCCGGTGACGCGATCGAGCAGTACGCAGGCGCCGAGTACCGCCAGCACAACTCGCACGTCGCCGACGGCAAGCAAGCGTTCGTCGACTACTTCGATCGGATGGCAGCCGAGTTCCCCGGCAAGCGGGTCGAGTTCAAGCGGGTCCTGGCAGACGGTGAGTTCGTGGTGCTTCACTGTCACCAGATCTGGCCCGGTGAGGAGTACGCCGGGATCGACATCTTCCGCCTCGACGAGGGCGGCAAGATCATCGAGCACTGGGACGCGTTGCAGGTGATCCCCGAGACGTCGGCCAACGACAACGGCATGTTCTGAGCCTGCCGATTCGTTCGGTCGGCATCCGGCCCCGATCATCGGTCCCACCACATCACCCCAGCGTGTGGCGTCCAAACAACTCTGGAGTACCCCCTGAGTAGGTTGGTCACCATGCAGATCAGGCAGGCGGTCTTGGGGGTCGGCGTCACTGCCGACTGGTGTGCCCAGGTCGATCTCGATGCGGTCGATCCGACCGAACTCCGCAACGAACTGCGTGCATTCCGCGCTGGCCTCTCCCGCCTCGAAGCCCAGTTCGCCCGCATGGCCCACGCAGCCGAACGGGCCGGCGCCCACCTCGGAACCGGAGCACGCGACACCGCCGAATGGATCGGGCAGCAGACATCCACGTCGACCCGCAAGAACCGCGACGCAGCCCAACTCGGCGAAGCAATGGCCAAGTCCACCGAATTGGCCGACGCAATCACGACGGGACGCATCTCGAACGACCAGGCCACCGCCGCCGTCGGCGCGGCGGGAGGATTGGCGCTCGACGCCGAGTTGATCGAGGAGATCTCGGGGCTGCCGCTGAACTCGGTGCGCTGCGCAGCCGAGAACTGGCGGGCCCGCAACGACGCGTCACGAGAAGCCGACCGAGCAGCTGAGCAACGAGGTCGACGCTTCCTCCGCTTGACGGGCGAGAAGGACGGAATGACGCGCGTCGACGGGCTGCTCGACCCCGAGTCTGCGGCGATCGTTCGCACCACTCTCGACTCGATCATGAACGAGTCGGCCTTCGATGATTCGGGGCGTCGCCGTGACCAACGCTGTGCCGATGCACTCGTGCAGTTGGCCAAAGCCGCATCGAAGGGCAAGATCATCGGCGGACGCTCGAACGCCAAGGTGCTCGTGACCGTGCCGTACGAGACCGTCGTCGAAGGTGGACCAGATCGTGGCGCCAGCCATGCCGGACCAACCATCGACGCCGATGCGGTACGACAGATGGCCTGCGACGCCGGCATCCACCGAGTCATCACCGGACCCGGCTCCTCCATCCTCGACTTCGGACGCGAGAACCGACTCGTGTCGGAGAACCTGTTCCTCGCCCTCGTCGTGCGCGACCAGCACTGCCGCTGGCCCGGCTGCACCATCCGCGCCACCTGGTGCGACGCACACCACGTCACCGAGTGGGGCCATCACGGCCGGACCAACGAGTCCACGTGCGCCCTGCTCTGTCACCACCACCACTCGTTGACGCACCAGCCCGGGTGGAGCGTCACCGGTGACGGTCACGAGTTCACCATCCACCACCCCGACGGCACCACCCAGACCAGCCGGCCACCGACCAGCCGGCCACGAATGACGCCGGCCGCCGCTCGGTCATCGACGTTGCACTCCGATCCGCCCGAGCCCGAGCCACCTCCGAATGTCACCGCGACCCGAGCCGACGTGATCGGCCGAGAGTCGGTGCCGGTCAACGCCCGTCACTGCGAGGTGCTCGGCCAACTGGAGTTCGCTTGATCCAGAATTCGACGGTGCGAGCTGCAACCGATGGCTCGCCGACCTGCGACCAGTCGGCTCAGGCTTCGACGGCGACGGCGAGTCGTTCGAGGGTCTGTTCCATGCCGATGCGATTGTGGGCGACGCGATCCTCCACACCCGACACGCTGGCGCTCCCGGCCTCGGCGGCCTCGGGACGGAGATCCTGCCAGTGCTCGGTGGCCGCGCAACCGGCGTCGGTCGGCTCGATCGAATATCCCCACTTCGAGAACACGAACCCCCGTGAGTTGCAGTCGAAGAAGAACCGCTCCTCGGGAACGAGTTCGACGATTTCGGCCTCGATGCTCCACTCGTTGTCGCCGTTGCGGTTGTGGCCCGTGAATCGCGCACCGATCGCCGGCCCGTCGACACCGTCGTTCCATTCGGCCCGATGGGTCTCCGGTGACCACTCGCCCATGCGCGTGATGTCGGTCAGCGCGGCGTACACGACGGCCGGGGGGCGGCGATGTCGCGGGACACTTGGAGATCAGGAGTCATGTCCACAGAGGAGGACGGCCGCTCCGCTGCGGCGCCAACTATCGTGAGCGCCCGATCGCCTGCTCGATCCCTGTTCCCCGATCCCGAAGGAGACGAGATGGCCGGTGGCCTCGCTGCACTGTTGGACGACATCGCCGCACTGGCGAAGGTGGCGGCGGCGTCAGTCGACGACATCGGGGCCGCTGCAGGCAAAGCCAGCGCCAAGGCAGCGGGCGTCGTCATCGACGACACCGCGGTCACGCCGGCGTATGTCCGCGGGCTCGCAGCCGAGCGAGAGTTGCCGATCATCAAGAAGATCGCCCTCGGGTCGCTGCGCAACAAGCTGCTGATCATCATCCCGATCGCTCTGTTGCTGAATGCCGTGCTGCCCATCTCGGTCGAGATCATCCTGATGTTCGGCGGCGCCTACCTGTGTTTCGAGGGTGCCGAGAAGATCTACCACAAGGTCGCACACCGCACGCCCGGCGACGCTCACGCCGAGCCCGAGGTGCCGGCCGTGATGAGGGGCCCCGAAGCCGAGGAGGCCACGATCAAGGGTGCGATCCGCACCGACCTGATCCTGTCGGCCGAGATCATGGTGATCTCGCTGAAGGGCCTGATCGACGACGGCAACGACGGTCTCGTCCGTCAGGCGATCATCCTCGTCGTCGTCGCCGTCCTGATCACCGCCGTCGTCTACGGGATCGTCGCGTTGATCGTGAAGATGGACGACATCGGCCTGAAGCTCGCCGAACAGGAGTCCGACGGGTCGAAGAAGGTGGGCCGCGCGCTCGTTGCCGGGATGCCGAAGCTGCTGTCGTGGCTCACGATCGTCGGGACGGCCGCGATGCTCTGGGTGGGTGGCCACATCATCCTCGTCGGCACCCATGAACTGTCCGGGGAGTTCGATCAGCCGTGGTTGAACTCGCTCTACGAACCCGTCCACGACATCGAACAGGATCTCGGCGGTGCGCTCGGCTGGCTGTTCAACACCAGCGTGTCGGCCATCATCGGGTTGATCGTCGGCGGCATCATCACAGCGATCGTCCTGCGGTTCTTCCACAAGAGCGACCACGACGAGTCCCACGACGGGGCCGTCGAGCCCGCTCACTGACGAGCCCCACCACCCGCTGAACTGCAACCCGTCCACCGGCAACCCGTCCGACCGCACGTCTGTCGAACGCAGTGGACCGAGTCCCCTCGGAGTCCTGCCGTGTGCCTGTTGGGCACGGTGGACGGACGTCCCGGCTCGGGCTGCGATGGCCGGGCCTGGCACGATCATCAGATGCAGGTACGCGCAGCCGTCATGCGATCCGGGAACGGACCGTTCATCGTGGAGGACCTCGAGTTGGAGGACCCTCGCTCCGACGAGGTGCTCGTCCGGATGGTGGCGAGCGGGATGTGCCACACCGATCTGTTGTCACGCGAACTTCCACCCGAGTTCTTCGCAGGTCCGCAGGTGTACGGGCACGAAGGATCGGGGATCGTCGAGGCAATCGGTGCCGACGTTCGCGGTCTGACGGTCGGCGATCATGTGGTGCTCTCGTTCAACCACTGCGGCTCGTGCGCCGCATGCGACGTCGGCAAGCTGCCGTACTGCTTCCGCCTCACCGAGTACAACATGAGCGGCGGGCGTCCCGACGGGACGAAGTCGTTCACCGATTCCGACGGCAACTCGGTGGGCTCGCACTTCTTCGGCCAGTCGTCGTTCGCCGGCCACTCCGTCGTGGCTGCGAGGTCGGTCGTCAAGGTCGATCCGAGCTACGACCTCACGCTGCTCGGCCCGCTCGGATGCGGCATCCAGACCGGTGCCGGAGCGATCCTGAACACACTCGACGTGCAGCCCGGGTCCTCTGTCGTGATCACCGGGGCCGGCGCGCTGGGGCTGAGCGCAGTGATGGCGGCGAAGGTCGCATGTGCCGGCGAGATCATCGCCGTCGATCGGCACGCGAACCGCCTCGACCTCGCCACGAAGTACGGCGCCACCACCACGATCACCGGTGACCCCGCAGAGATCACGGCTCAGATCGTCGACGCGACAGGGGGAGGCGCCGACTATGCGTTCGACACCACCGGCAACGCCGGCGTCGTGCGCTCAGCATTCGAAGGGCTCAACAACCTCGGCACGCTCGGAATGGCCGGGGTCGGGTTCGGCGACCTCACCTTCGATTTCCTGTCGCTGATCGGCGGCCGCACGATCACGGGCGTGATGGAGGGCGACTCCACTCCCGACGAGTTCATCCCACGGCTCGCGGCGTTGAACGCTGCCGGCGAGTTCCCGTTCCACGAACTGATCACGACCTACCCGCTGGACCAGATCAACGAGGCCGAGGCGGCCAGCGCCGACGGGTCGGTCATCAAGCCCGTCCTCGTCCACTGAATCAGGCCGGGGTCGGTCCAGTGTCCCCACCGAACCCTGCCCGATGGTCGGGCTCGTTCTCCGAACGCACCAGGTCCGGGAATCGGCCACACGGGCTCGAAGGAGTCGGGCGTCGACACACACCAGAAGGAGCACATCCATGAACCCATTCGATCTGACCGGCAAGGTCGCTGTCGTCACCGGCGGCGGGCAGGGCATCGGCGAAGGAATTGCGACGAGCCTCGCCGCTGCGGGTGCATCGGTGGTCGTGGCAGCACGCCATCAGGACCGCATCGACCGAGTCGCCACCGACATCGTTGCGACCGGAGCTCAGGCCCTTGCGGTGGCGACCGATGTGACGGAGCGGGGCGCGCTGGTCGCTCTCGCCGATGCGGCGATCGATGCCTTCGGTGGACTCCACGTGTGGGTGAACAATGCAGGCGGTTCGCCGGTGAGGTCGCCGCTCGCCGACATCTCCGAGGACGACTGGGACGCATGCCTCGCGCTGAACCTCACGTCGGTGTGGCGGGCTTCGGTGATCGCCGCCGAACGCATGACCGACGGCGGCAGCATCATCAACATCTCGTCGCCCGCCGGTGACCGGGGCGTGCCGGGCAGCGGCCACTATGCGGCGGCGAAGGCCGGGGTCAACTCACTGACCAAGACGCTCTCGCTCGAACTCGCCCCGACGGTGCGCGTCAACGGCATCTCGCCGGGATACGTCCCGACCGAGGTGATGATGACCGCTCTCGACACCGACGAGGCCGCACTGGAGGTGATGGCGACCAAGCGTGTCCCGCTCCAACGACTGGGCACCCCCGACGACATGGGCTCGACTGCGGTCTACCTCGCCAGCGGTGCGGGTGGCTGGGTGACCGGCCAGACGATCATCGTGGCCGGCGGCCTCTGACACAGCGGGCGTCGGTAGTCAGGCGACATGGCCATCCTGCTGACCTCGTCATGCGGGCCAAGGGGCCCGAAGCACCGGTTTCGGCTGAGCCTTGTCGGAGAGTTCGTGTTCAGCCGCCGTCGAGGTTCAGTCGAGGTTCAGGTCGATGCGGATCGGGCGATGGTCGCTGGCGGTCGAGTCGGTCACGACGGCCGACGACCGGCACACGGCGTGGCGGGTGAAGACGTGGTCCAGCGTGAAGTCACGACCGAAACGGGAGAACGTCGCAGCGGACGGTGACGACACGTGGTCGAGCCCGGCGTCGGACATCGTTCGCACGAGCCCTCTCACCTCGCGACGCCCGACCGTGTTGAAGTCGCCTCCGACGATCACCGGCGTCGCCGGTGCGTGCTGTCGGAGATCGGAGGTGACGGTCGCGTACTGGTCGAGACGTCGGGCATATCGCAGGAGCACTGTCTCGGCATGGACGCTGTACGCGGCCACGGCCACGCCCGCCACGTCGATCGACACAGTGAGAGCCGATCGCGCCTGCCCACCGAACGGGGCGGTGTGCGGAAGGGCGATCTCACGCACTCGAGAAAGCGGATGCCGCGACAGGATCGCATTTCCCAGTTCGCGTCCGGTGCCGGGGAAGACCGCAGCAGCGGCATAGGCATGGTCGAACCCGAGGGCGTCGGCGATCAGTTCCGATCCGGGTCGGTCCATCTCCTGGAGCAACACGAGGTCGGCGCCGACGAGATCCTCGTGCTCGGACAGGTCACGGGCGGCCACGTCTGGCCGCAGACCGAACTCGATGTTCCAGGACACGATCCGCAGCGACTCTCCCACCGGTCGACAGTGTGGCCCGACGGACCGCCTCTGCGCTGCACGAGGTCGGCGAACTGCGTCGGGACGAACGGCGTCGGGGGAACAGGGTCAGGACGGACGTGCGAGGGAGTGCAACTGTTCCGTCTCGTACGGTGCCCACAGATCGGTGTCGGCACCGAAGATCGTGTCGTCGATCATCGCGTTCACCGGTGCGGACGGGCCGGGCAGCGACCGCCGCTCGATCTCGGCCACCAGCATTCGCAGCGTGCGCACCATCGTCAGCATCACGGTCGGATCCGAGGCTCCGTAGCGCCGGATCGGATCGAAGGCGCGTCGCAGGTACTCCTCGTGCTGCGGATGCAGTCGCACGAGTGATCGACCGTCCTGCTCCTCACGACCCTCGGCGACCGGCTTGGACCAGATGGCGAGCATCACATCGCCGAGGTGGACGATCAGATCGTTGGCCGTGCTCGGGTCGTTCACGCCCGGCGAGAGGGCGCGCACGGCGATGTCGGTCAACTGCACCAGTCCGAAGCCGATGTCCTGCTGCATCGTCCGGGTGTCCCCGAGTGCGAACCCGTTCAGCAGTTCCGTTCTGCACTCGTGGTCCTCGGGCGGAGCGGGCGACACCCACATCAGAGGTGTCCCGCTCGGTACGAACGACCCCAGCGGGGCCACGATGTAGCCCGTTGCACCCTCGGGAAGACGCTCGATGATCGACGCCGGACGGATCTGCTGGACCCACCCCGCGGCCGCTGCCTCGATCGCGATGGCATCGTCGGGAACCCGATCAGCCTCGTCGCCCTCTCCGGACTCACCGTCGGTCCCTGGTCGCTCTTCGTGTACGGAAATCCTTTCGCGTTCGGGTCGACCATCACGAGCGTGGTGATCTCGACCGACGACCGATGCCGGGTCGCCGGAGCTGGGTGTTCGGGCAGGCGCCTGCCCCGGGCCCATCTCGTCACTCGACTCGACGATGGCGATCGTGTCGGCGGCGATACGTCGGGCCACGGAGCCGATCTGGAGACTCTGCGTCACGTGGTCCACCGACTGGACGACACCGAACAGCGACACGACACCGAGCACGACCGCCAGGATCACCGAGAGGTGCGGGACGATCTCGCCGCCGTCCTCGCCGAACGATCGGGTCGAGCGCAGCGCCACCAGCGAGAACACGGTCGTGCCGAGGGCCAGCCCCACCGTGTGCTTCAGGTACGCGTCGCCCAGCCAGTCGCGCAGAGTGCGCGGGGAGAACTGCGAACTCGCCAACTGCACCGTGATCAGCATCATCGACAACAGCAGCGTGATCGAGGTGATCAGACCGCCAGCGATGGCGGCGAAGACCGATCGGGCACTGTCGACGGTGGTGGCGAAGTACTGAGGCACCTCCTGGTCGCTCAGCGCCCGGTCGATCACCAACGTCACCTGCACGACGACGAACGCGCCGAGGACGTACAGCCCCGGGATGAACGAGAGTCGGTGCCGGATCTGGTCGGCGAGTTGGCGGAGCCGAACGATGCCCAGCAACTGTCGCAACCTTGCGTACACCCGCCCCATCATGGTCTCTGCTACCCGGAGAGCGGCGGATCGAAACGTGCCCGCTACCGTTCGCTCGATGGGTGACATGCAGGCCGCTTCCACCGGCAACGATCAGACCACCGGAACCGTCCACGGCGGCACCACGGACGACAGCGCCATGGGCACCTCATCGGATCCGACGGTCGACACGATCGACATCGCCGTGCCGTTGCGGGCCGAGCATGCGGCGACCCTGCGGCTGATCGTCGCCTCGCTCGGATCGGAGAACGGGTTGAGCATCGACGAGATCGACGACGTCAAACTCGCCGTGTCCGAAGTGTTCACACTGCTCACCGACGATGCCGAGGACGTCGGGGCCACACGGGCGCACGTCGCGTACACCGCGACGCCCGGCACCATCACGATCACGCTGCACCGCGGTCTCGACGACGAGCGCCTCGTCCTCGACACACTTGCGGAGACCATCCTCTCCTCCGTCGTGGATCGCCACGTGGTCGACAACACCGGTGTCACGCTCGTCAAGGCCGCGGACGAGGCCCATGGCTGACGGCGGCTCCACCGACACCGAGGTCGACCTCGACGACCTCAGCCTCTTCCGGGAGTTCGCCGCATCGAAGAAGCGACGACTGCGCAACCAACTCGTCGAACGCCACATGGGACTGGCGGCGCACATCGCCAAGCGTTACTCCCGTGCCGGGCGGCGCGACGACGACCTCCGGCAGGTCGCGATGATCGGTCTCGTCAAGGCGGTCGACCGGTTCGATCCGGAGTACGGCGCAGCATTCTCCTCGTTTGCGGGGCGCACGATCGAAGGCGAACTCAAGCGGCACTTCCGCGATGCCTCGTGGGCGGTCAAGGTGCCGAGGAGCGCGAAGGAACTCCACCTGCTGGTCCGCAATGCTGCGACCGAACTGGAACAGCGCAATGCGATGTCGCCCAGCGTCGACGATCTGGCGAAGCATCTCGACATCGAGCGCGACGACGTGCTCCGAGGCCTGGCCGCCTCGGCGGCGTCATCGGTCGGCACCATCGACGGCGGCCGCAACGACGACGACATGCCCACCGATCGCCAAGCCGCGCTCGCGACCGACGACGACATGTTCGAACACGCGGAGAACGTCCACCTCCTGAGCCATCTCGTCGCCGACCTCCCCGAGCGCCAGCAGGAGATCATTCGACTGCGGTTCTTCGAGGACAAGTCGCAGAGCGAGATCGCCGAGCGCGTGGGCGTGTCGCAGATGCACGTCAGCCGACTCCTGAAGCGGTCGTTCGAGCAGATGCGCGACGTTCTGACCGCCGGCGACCAGCCCGACCAGGGCAGTCCCGACGAGGAGTGAGATCACCCGGGCGCCGGGTTCCGTCACCCACACGGGTGATCCCCTCGCCCATTCTCCGCATGCCCATCGACAGGCGATAATCTCTGTGCGATGTCAGATCCCACTGCGCGCTTGAACGTCACTCAGGACGGCGACCGCGTCGTGGTGTCCGGCGACATCGACGCACACACCTGCCCGGATCTGTCGAGCGCCCTCGAACAGCTGACCGCGAGCGGTGACATCCGCCTCGACGTCGCAGAGGTCGGGTTCATCGACTCCAGCGGGTTGCGGGTGATCATCGGTGCCCACCAGCAGGCCGAGACCGACGGACGCAGGTTGCTGCTCGAACGACCCAGTAAGTCGGTCACCAGGATCCTCGAGATCAGCGGCCTCTCGGACCATCTGAACGTCGTCGACCCCGGCTGACCGGCCCCGGCTGACGGGTCCGGGCTTTGGCGCGGTCAGCAGCTCAGCGGACCCGCAGTGGCCGACGCCCGCAACGTTTCGATCGACCACCGCCTCGAGTGTGTTTGCGGTCGCACTGATCGGGAAGACTGGGTCCTGTGAGATCGTCCGACACGTCGCAGCCGGACCGCCGCCTGACGGTGGATGCAGACATGTCGCAACTCGCTGCGGTCCGAGATCACGTTGCCCGCACCGCCCGATCCACGCATGCCTCCGACGACATCGTGGAACAGCTGCAGTTGGTCGTGAGTGAATTGGCGACGAACGCCATCCAGTACAACAACTGCGGCACCCTGACCGTCGATGTACACGCAGACGATGACGGGTGGGTCATCGACGTGTCGAACGCGGAAGGTCTGGCAGGCACAGAAATTCCCGCTCTCCCCGACCCATCGGCGCTGTCGGGTCGCGGCCTCTTCATCGTGGACGCGATCATGGACCGAGTCGAACTCGTCGATGTCGCCGGTCGGCTCCACCTTCGCTGCATCAAGTTCGCGCACTGACAACGTCGACGGCGTCTCGGCCGGACTGGTTCATCCGGGTGTTTCAGATGGCTGGGATCAGGCAACCGACTCGGGCTTGTGGATCTCCAGCCCGTAGTCGCGAGCGATGAGAGCCGCCTGCGTGCGGTTGCCCACACCCAGCTTCGTGAACACCTTGCGCACGTGGGTCTTCACCGTGTCGATCGAGAGGTACAACTCGACGGCGACCTCGCGGTTGCTGGCGCCCTGCGACAGCAGGGCGAGTACTTCCCGCTCACGTTCGGTGAGGGTGGATCCGATGTCTCGTTCGTCGACCACGTTCGACCCGACGAACTCCCCCTCGTGCACGCGTTCGAGCGCATCGACGAGTTCAGCGCCCGTGGTGCTCTTCATGATCACGCCATCGATCGAGCGCATGTCGATGTCACGGGCGAAGTCCTTGGGCAGGTCCCACGTGTACAGAACGACCTTGGCCAGGTCACGGTCCTCGGCGAGATCGTCGATGCGACTCAGTGATCGGCGGCGCCCCGCGAACGTGTCGAACAGGGCGATGTCCGCCGGCAGGTCGGGAAGCCCGCCGGCCTCGGTCTCGACGACCTCGACACGATCGCCGAACGGCGCCAGCATGGCGGCCACACCGGCAACGACCACTTCGTAGTCGTTGACGATCGAGACGCGGATCGGCGGTGCCTGTGTCATGTGGGTGATCGTTTCCCCCGACCGGATGAGCCAAACCTCACACGGGACCCCTCCGGAGACGCCGATCGGGCGGTCATGAGTGCGGCACGCCGATCGGCCGTCCGTCGACGACCTGGTCGAGGAACTCACTCATGCCGATGCCCACCCGCCCGTCGCACTCGTAGCGGGTCATCGCTTCGGTGATCCGGGTGTGGAGCACCTCGCCGTCGGGCGTCGACCGTCGGTTGCGCAGGGGGATCATCGACAGCACCTCACCGGTGATCTCGTACTCGCGTTCCGCGGTCTTCGCCCAGCAGCGCAGTGCGGTCTGCTCACCACGCTCGTTCCAGTCGGCGTCGACCCGGCAATCGAGGATCTTGTGGTATTCGTCCCCGACGAGCACCATCCCGCTGGTCGCCGGCGGTTGCGTACCACCGTCGGCGTCGGGCCCGCGATCGATGACGGAGAGCATCATCGAGAAGTCGTCACCGAAGACCATCGGAAGCCAGCGGTACCAGGTGAGAGCCTGCCAGTAGCGAGGACCCCACGACTTGTCACGCAGCCCGAGGCCGTCGATGTCCATCACCGTCGCCTCGCCCGCTGTCTCACCATCGTCGGCCGCCGGCGCGTCGATCGTGATCGTGCCGGTCACCGCGCAGTGCTGTTCGTAGTGCGCCTTGGCGAAGCTCTTCCCGGGCTCGACCGGCAGTTCGCGACCGTCGGCGTACTGCGGCTTGCCGCCGTACATCGGTGACACGCCGCGGTAGTCGAGGCGCACCGAGCATCCGACGATCGGGTTCTCCCGGAAGGCGGTGCGCGGGTCGGCCATGGACGCCGGGTCGTCGAGCAGGCACACCTTGCCGTCGTAGGTGACGGTCAAGTGTTCGAACGGCTCGACGACGTCGATGCGCAGACCCCCGGCGTCCATGACGTCGTTGGTGTCGATCTTCGGCCGGCCGAACATGAACCCCACGCGCCCGTCGGGAAGGTAGATGCACACCGACATCTCGGCGTACCCCTCGTTGACCCGGTTGCCCAGCCGGAACCAGCCGCCGGCCTCGAGGCCGAGGTCGAAGGCGTTGAGGTACATCGATTCGTTGTAGTTCTCGGCGTCGTCGGGGGTGTGTGTGTACTCGTCCTCGGGGAGGAGCACCGTGACGATCTCGTCGGGGTCCGGCTGCTTCTCCGTGGGTCGATCAGTGCCGTGCGTGAGACTCATCGCTTCATCTTCGCGTCCGGCGTGGGGTCGCATCGCAGCGGGCGACGGTGGATCTCACCAGGCGACCTCGGCGGGGGGCGCGCCATCCGAAGAATGGCGGTGACCGTCGCCGGCCGACGGGCGCGGCACCAGCGGACGACCCGAAGTCGGCCACCCGGACCCCGTCTACGGTGGCCACCATGCACATCGACCTGGTGACCGTGATCGTCGACGACCACGACCGTGCCATCGCGTTCTACACCGACGTGCTCGGGTTCGAACTGACCGAGGATTCCGCATCGCTCACCAACGACGGCCGACCGAAGCGGTGGGTCGTCGTGCGACCACCCGGAGCATCGTCGACGACCGGACTCCTCCTCGCCGAGGCGGACGGTGAACGTCAAGTGGCGGGGATCGGCGAACAGTTCGCCGGTCGGGTCGGACTGTTCCTCCACGTCGACGACTTCGCCGCGACGTACGAGCGGATGCGGCGACTCGGCGTGGAGTTCATGGAGGAACCGCGCCACGAGGTGTACGGGACGGTCGTGGTGTTCCGCGACGTCGCCGGGAACCTGTGGGACCTGCTCGGTCCGTCCACCGAGCCCGCGCCCGCGGCCGGCGCATAGGGTCGGCCTCATGGGAATCGACGTCGTTCCGTCCGGCCAAGCGTGCGGCGCGACAGTGCGCAGACTCGATCTCCACGACATCGCCCGGCGGGGTCTGGACGACGCGACCGTGATCGAGATCCGGTCGGCGTGGCTCGAACACAAGGTGCTCGCCTTCCCCGATCAGGACCTGTCCGACGACGACCTCGAAGCGTTCACGCTGCGGTTCGGTCCCTTCGGCGACGACCCCTTCTTCGCATCGATCGAGGGGCACCCCCACATCGCCGCCATCCGCCGCACGGCGAACGAGACATCATCACTGTTCGCGGAGAACTGGCACGCCGACTGGAGCTTCCAGGAGTTCCCGCCCGACGGCACCTGCCTGTACGGGAAGACGATTCCGCCTGTCGGGGGCGACACGCTGTACAGCAATCAGCAGGCAGCACTCGAAGCGATGCCGGCCGCACTGCGCGAGAGGATCGAGGGTCGGGTGGCGATCCATTCGGCACGAGGCGGATACGCCCCCGACGGCACCTACGGCGACGGGGACGACTCGGATCGGTCGATGCAGATCCGACCGAGCGACGACGCCTATGCGACACAGTTGCATCCGCTGGTGCGGACCCACCCCGAGACGGGCGCGGAGACGCTGTACTCGGTGCTCGGCTACATCATCGGCATCGACGGGATGAACGACGAGGCCAGCGACATCGACGAGGCCCGGTCGTTGCTCGCCGAGCTCTATCACTGGCAGACCCGCGACGAGTTCCAGTACCGGCACCGATGGGAGCCGGAAATGCTCGTGATGTGGGACAACCGCTGTGTGCTGCACCGGGCGACGGGCGGCTACGAAGGTCACGAGCGGCTGCTGCACCGCACGACGATCGGCTACAACGCCGACGTCCGTGCGAATTGACCACCACCGACAGCGAGTCGACGAGGCAGGTTCAGCAGGTTCAGCCGAGCTGTTGGACCTTGGCGCTCACCGATTCCGGTGTCAGCTCGAAACTCGCCCAGCGCCGACCGGCGGCGAGCGCACGTTCGATCCCGCCGAGGAACACGCCTGCTCCGTCACCGAGATAGTGAACGGCTGCAGCGCCGATGTCGGCATCGAGATCGAACGCGACTTCACGCACGGAGCCTTCGAGGGTGACGTAGCGCGCCACTGGCAACGGCTGGTCGTGGACGCACAGACTCGCCCGACCGGTGCGACGGATCGCTGCGGTCTTGGCCGACGTGATCGGGCTCTGGAACCGGGCGACGCCGTCGACCCAGCGGAACCACACCGGAGTACCCATCGCCCGCCCCGACGCCAACGTCACGCTCAACACCGCGTCACGCGGTTCGGCGAGGAACGCGTCGATCTCATCGGGTGACATGGCCGGTCGCTCGACTCAGCGAGTCCCGCCGTTGACGAGCAGGGTCTGACCCGTCACCCAGGACGCGGCGGGCGATGCGAGGAACACGACGGCATTCGCCACGTCCTCCGGCGTTCCGAGGCGACCGAGTGGAATGCCGAGCTTCTTGCCGAGTCCTGGCAGGTCCTCCTCCGAGGCGCCGAAGAACTCCATGAACACCTCGGTGGGCACAGGCCCGGGAGCGACGCCGTTCACGCGGATGCCGCGCGGCGCCAACTCCGTGGACATCGTGCGGGTCAGGCTGTCCACCCCCGCTTTGGCAACGGCGTACGGCCCGTTGTTGGGCGACGGCTTGAGCGCTGCACCCGACGAGATGTTGATGATCGAACCACCGTCCTCGAGCACGCCTGCCGCCGCACGCGAGCAGGTGAACACTGCCCGGAGGTTCAGGTCGAGTTGGTAGTCCCACTGCCGGTCGGGCATGTCCGCGAGGTGGCGCGGCGTGCGGTCGTCGGCGCCACCGGCGTTGCTGACCCACAGCGTGACCTTGCCCATCTCGTCCTTCGCCCGTCGTGCCAACTCCTCGACGAACTCGCCGTCGGTGATGTCTCCGGGGATCGCGAGCGCACGTCGGCCGAGCGCACGAACCCGATCGGCAACCGCCTCGATCTCGGCTTCGCGCCGAGCGGTCAACACCACGTCGCAACCCGCCTCGGCGAGCCCGATCGCGATTCCCTCGCCGATACCTCGCCCCGCACCGGTGACGACCGCGACCCCGTCGGTGAGAGCGAATCTGTCCAGCAGCGACGCTGGCTCGGTCGCCCTCTCGCTGTCCGTGTCGGTCATGTGCGTCCGTCCCTGAGTGTCTGTGCCTCGACGAACCCCGTCGGTTCGCTGCGCCGAAGGTAACGAGGATCGTTGCGGTCGAACGAAGCGGCACGACCCCGTTGGCATCCGGCATCGACTCGGCCAGGGTGGAGGACATGATCTCCGAGCACGTCAACGCCGAGAACGCGAACGAGCGAGAGCAGATCGGCACCGACGTGACCGAGGAGCGCTCCCGGGCCGACGATCTCGAGATGGTCGGCCGAGCGCAGCGCCTCGCCGACGACGTCCTCTTCCCACAGGCGCAGGTCGTCGACCGTTCGTCGATTCCCGGCTCACACTTCGACGCACTCCGCCACGCCGGTCTGTTCTCACTCGCCGGCCTGTCGGTCGGGGCGTCTCGAAGGACGATGGCCGCGATCGCCGGTGGATGCGGCGCCACCTTCTTCGTGTGGGTCCAGCATCACGGGGTGGTGCGCACCGTCGCTTCGTCGCCCGACGCCGAACTCCGCGCCGAGACCCTGCCGGCGCTGATCGACGGTTCGATCATCGCAGGCACGGCGTTCGCTCACGTCCGCCGGACCGGATCGACCGCCGTGCGTGCCACCCGCCTCGCAGGCGCCTGGCGGCTCGAGGGGACCGCTCCGTGGGCCACGTCGTGGGGCATCGCGGACCGTTTTGCTGTGGCTGCGACGACCGACGACGGTCACATGGTGTGGTCGATGCTCCCCGGCGACGGTGGGCCGGGGGTGACGGCGTCCGATCTCGCGCTGCCGGTGTTCTCGTCAACGGGCACCGTGGCGATCGAGTTCGACGGAGCGGTCGTGGCCGATGCCGACGTGATCGATGTCCACGACGTCGACGAATGGCGGACGGGTGATCGCCGGAGCGCCTCGGTCGGGTCCCCCGCGATCCTCGGCGTGGCAGAACGCGCGATCCGCCTGCTCCGTGACGCGGCTCGCACCCCGGACGACCCGGCGAACTCGGCCGCCGAGCGACTGGCCGACGAACTCGAGCATCGGTGGCAGGTCGACGACGACATGACGGCCCGCCTCGCCGCTCCGAGCGACGACGGGGACCCGACGATCGACGACGAGGTCATCGCTGCGGCGAGCCGTCACCGAGCGGCGTGCCTCGATCTCGGGCAGCGCTCCACGACGGCGGTGCTCGCTGCAGTCGGCGGCGCGGGCATGGACCTGTCTCACCCCGCCCAGCGCCTCGCTCGCGAAGCATCGTTCTACGTCATCCAGGCGCAGACCGGTGACGGACGTGCCGCCGTGCTCGAGGCGGTCCGAGGCCGGCGGCTCGGCCCGCTCGGCGAGGTCAGTCGTGCAAGGACTTGAACAGAGATGAGAGTTCGTCGTCGGGGGTGTCGAGCAGCGTGTCGAGGAACCCGTGGAAGCGTTGACCGCCTCCCTCGTTCCGGCCGAACAGGTTGAACTGCTTGCCCCCCGAGCGGAGCGCACGCTGGATCCGCAGGCCGGTGAAGTAGTCCTCGTCCTGCACGACGTGGTGGTTGAAGTCCATCCGCTTCTTCACGTAGTCGGCCTCGGTCGCGATGTCGTCCGCTTCCACGGGCACCGGGCCCGAGTGGAGGAACATCTGCGTGGTGAACGACGAGCCGGGGTCGTCGCCCGGGTAGAGCATCGACACCATGTACATCCGACCGTCGTCGAACGCGGCGATCGAGACGTGCGGGAAGATCGTCCACACTCCACCGATCAGATGGCGGTCGTCCCACTCGGATTCGTCGACGTCGACGATCCGTTCCCAGCCGCGTCCGGGGGACGTGACCCGCTGGTGCGGTCCCCACGCGTCGTAGTTCGCCTTGGTGGACATCTCGGGGCCGAACGTGTCCTTGTGCAGGATCGGCAGGTGGTAGAAGTCGAGGTAGCCGTCGTATGCGACCTTCCAGTTGGGGCCGGCGATGGTCTGGCGCCCGGCCACGTGGCACTGGTCGAAGCGGTGGTGAGCCAGCATCTCGTCGTATCCGCACAGGAACGTGTCGATGTCCACGAGCGGATTCGAGGTGCGGTACAGCCACACCAGCCCGGCTCGTTCGGCAACAGTCAGCGGGGTGAGCCCGAGGCAGTCGCGATCGATGTCGCCGAAGTCGTCGGCATCCATCACACCGACGAGACGGCCGCGGCTGTCGTAGGACCATGCGTGGTACGGGCACGTGTGGCGCCGTGCCGACCCCGTGCCCGGCTCGGTGACGATGGCGCCCCGGTGGCTGCACATGTTGTAGAACCCACGGAGTTCCCCGTCGTCCCCGCGAGTGACGAGGAACGGAGTGCCCGCGACCTCACCGGCGATGTAGGAGTTCGGCTCGGCGAGTTCACACGACGCAGCGACCACCACGGGGAGTCGGCCGAACACCTTTTCCATCTCCTGGCGCCAGCGATCGTCGTCGAAGTAGTTCGTGACGGGGACCTGGACCACACCATCGGCCTGGTCCTGAGTGCCTGCGGCAGTGTGAGCCAGG
Organism: Acidimicrobiales bacterium; assembly: GCA_038259945.1. Classification (GTDB taxonomy): domain Bacteria; phylum Actinomycetota; class Acidimicrobiia; order Acidimicrobiales; family Ilumatobacteraceae; genus Ilumatobacter_A. The sequence goes on along the minus strand of JBBSOH010000001.1, from coordinate 31,115 downwards.
TTCCGTTTGGCGATCCGGACCAACTGTTCTCGACTCATGTGACGTCCCTTCCTGTTCCAGCCCCGCGCTCAAGAGTAGATGGCTTCGCTGGGGAATTGACCACCGGGGTAGTTTCGTTGCATGACCAATCGCGAGCAATGGCAAGAGGCGTTCGACGCATCACGGATCCGCGACGACCAGCCGTACGCCACGATGTCCGGCATCGAGGTCGACCCGGTGTACGGCCCCGACGACGGCGAGTTCCCCGGCCAGTACCCCTACACGCGTGGACCGTACGCGTCGATGTACCGCTCGAAGTTGTGGACGATGCGCATGTTCGCCGGGTTCGGCACGGCTGAGGACACCAACTGGCGCTTCAAGGAGATCATCAAGTCGGGCGGCACCGGACTGTCGACCGCGTTCGACATGCCGACGCTGTTGGGCATCGACTCCGACAACGCGATGTCGTTGGGTGAGGTCGGGCGCTGCGGCGTGGCCATCGACACGCTCGCCGACATGGAGGACCTGTACGCCGGGATCGACCTCGGCGAGATCACCACGTCGATGACCATCAATTCGCCCGCCGCCGTGATCTTCGCGATGTTCATCGCTCAGGCCGAGCAGGCCGGCACGCCCCGAGCGCAGCTCGGCGGCACGCTGCAGAACGACATCCTGAAGGAGTACCAGGCGCAGAAGGAGTACGTGTTCCCGCCACGCCAGTCGATGCGACTCGTGCGCGACACGATCGACTTCACCGCTGCGGAGATGCCACGCTGGAACTCGATCTCCATCTCCGGCTACCACATCCGCGAAGCCGGGTCCACGGCCGCCGAGGAACTCGCGTTCACGCTCGCGAACGGTTTCGCCTACGTCGAGTTGGCGCTCGAGGCCGGGCTCCCGATCGACACGTTCGCACCTCGGCTCAGCTTCTTCTTCAACGCCCACATCGACTTCTTCGAGGAGATCGCCAAGTACCGGGCGGCGCGCCGCATCTGGGCGCGCTGGATGAAGGAGCGCTACGGCGCAACGAACGAGAAGTCGATGCAGCTGAAGTTCCACACGCAGACCGCCGGCGTGTCGCTCACTGCGCAGCAGCCCGAGGTGAACATCGTGCGCACCGCCATCGAAGCACTCGCCGGCGTGCTCGGCGGAACCCAGTCGCTGCACACCAACTCGATGGACGAGGCCATGGCGCTGCCCACGGAGAAGTCGGCGCGCATCGCACTCCGTACCCAGCAGGTCATCGCCCACGAGACGAACGTGACCCACGTGGCCGACCCGCTCGGCGGCTCGCACTACGTGGAGGCGCTCACCGACGAGATGGAGCGGCGCGCCGAGGAGATGTTCGCCTACCTCGACGAACTCGGTGACGGGTCGATGCTGGAAGGCGCGATCCAGGGGATCGAGGAGAACTGGTTCCAGGGTCGCCTCGCCGACTCCGCCTACGAATTGGAGCGACGCCTCAACGCCGGCGACCACATCCGGGTCGGCGTCAACGCCTTCAAGGACGGCAACGACGAGGACCAGATGGAACTGCTGCGGATCTCCGGCGAGGACGAGACCAAGCAGCGCAAACGGCTCGACCAGGTACGCCAGGACCGCGATCAGTCGGCGGTCGACGCTGCACTCGCCCGGGTGAGCAGCGAGGCGCAGGATCCGGAGATCAACCTGATGCCGGCGCTGATCGATGCGGTGAAGGTCTACGCCACCATCGGTGAGATCATGGGCACCATGGAATCCGAGTTCGGTCGCCACGTCGAAGTCCCGGTCATCTGATGACGATCAGTGCGGATGGTCATCTGATGACGATCAGTGCGGATGGTCATCTGATGTCGCGGTTCGGGTCTGACCCCAACTTCGACATCGCCCTCGACGCGGCGGAGTGGGGGCGCTGATGGCGGGCGAACGCATCCTCGTCGCGAAGGTCGGCCTCGACGGACACGATCGCGGCATCAAGGTCGTGGCGCGCATCCTTCGCGATGCCGGCTTCGAAGTGGTCTACACCGGTCTCTTCCAGACACCCGAAACGGTGGCGACAGCAGCCGTCGACGAGGATGTCGACGCGATCGGCCTGTCGATGCTGTCGGGGGCGCACATGACCCTCGCTCCGATGGTCGTCGAGGAGGTCCGCAAGCGCGGCATCGACATCCCGGTGATCCTCGGCGGCATCGTCCCCGACCACGACCTCGAAGCGCTCGCCGGGTTCGGCATCACCACCGTGCTCACCCCCGGCGCCAGCGCCGAGGAGATCGCCGATCGCGTCCGCGCCGCGATCCACGCCGACCAGAACGCCTGATTCGTCGTTCGCCGGGGCCACCGGCGGGCGCCCACCCACCGAATCGTCCACCCGGCCTCGCGCGGGCAACACTCGGTGTCGACTCGGACCGACCGAATGGAGACTCACATGTCAGAAGCCTGGATCATCGACGCCTGCCGCACCCCTCGCGGCATCGGCAAGCAAGGCAAGGGTGCGCTCGCAGACATGCACCCGCAGCGGCTCGGCGCCTCGGTGCTGAGAGCACTCGCGGAACGCAACGACCTCGACACGTCGAGGGTCGACGACGTCATCTGGGGCACGTCGATGCAGTCCGGCAACCAGGGCGGCGACCTCGGCCGCATGGCATTGCTCGATGCCGGCTGGAGCGTGAAGGCCAGCGGCACCACGATCGACCGCTTCTGCGGATCGGGCATCACCACGGCGAACCTCGCAGCCGGCATGGTCGCGTCCGGCATGGAGGACATGGTCGTGGCGGGTGGCACCGAGATGATGTCGCGGTCGCGCGAGGACAGCCACAACCCTGCAGGCGGCATGCACCGCGGGAACCTGCACCTCGACTCGCTGCACCCCCAGAGCCACCAGGGCGTGTGCGCCGATGCGATCGCCACGCTCGAAGGCATCTCACGTGAGGCGCTCGACGAACTCTCGGTCGAGTCGCAGCGTCGCGCTGCCGTGGCCATCGAGGAGGGCCGCTTCGACAAATCGCTGATCGACGTGAAGGACGACGACGGCAACGTGCTGCTCGACCGCGAGGAGTACCCGCGCCCGCAGACCACGCTCGAAGGCCTGGCCGGGCTGGCTCCGTCGTTCACCAAGTTCGGTGAGTACCCGGCCTACGAAGGCGGGCCGACACTGAACCAGCAGATCGAGAAGGAGTTCGACGGACTGAAGATCCAGCACATGCACCATGCGGGCAACTCGTCGGGAGTGGTCGATGGCGCCGCCGCCATCCTCATCGCCAATTCCGAGTACGCCCAGCGTGAAGGGATGACGCCGCGTGCCCGCATCATCGCGATGGCCAACATGGGCGACTCCCCGACGTTGATGCTCAACGCACCCGTGCCTGCCACCCGCAAGGTGCTGGAACGTGCCGGGATGACGCTCGACGACATCGACCTGTTCGAGATCAACGAGGCGTTCGCCGTCGTGTCCGAGAAGTTCCAGCGCGACCTGGACCCCGATCGCAGCAAGGTCAACGTGAACGGTGCGGCGATCGCTCTCGGGCATCCGATCGGAGCGACCGGGGCGATCCTGATCGGCACGATCCTCGACGAACTGGAACGCACCGACAAGCAGATCGGCCTCGTCACCATGTGCGCCGCGGGCGGCATGGCGCCGGCCATCATCATCGAACGCCTCTGATTCGGCGAGCGCGCCGACCAGGCAACGGGGTCCTCCACGACCGAGTCTCCGACCACCGAGTCTCCGCCAACGCGTGAGAATGTTGCGGCTGGGAGCCGCAACGACCTCACGCGAACGTTCGAACCCCGCCGGCGTCCGATCGCATCCGGGCGTCGACCGCTTGCGACACTCTTGCGATGACCCACATCTCGACGCCGCAGCTCTTCGACATGACCGGCAAGGTCGCCGTGGTCACGGGTGGAGGACGCGGGATCGGTGAAGGCATCGCCCGTTCGTTCGCCGAAGCAGGAGCGGCGATCGTCGTGGCCGCCCGGAGAACTGACGAGATCGAAGCGGTCGCGGCGTCGATCCGGTCGGCCGGCGGCCAGGCCATCGCGGTGACCACCGACGTGACCGACGACGATGCGGTCGAGGCACTCGCGCAGGCCGCCGTCGACGAGTTCGGGTCGCTCACCACCTGGGTGAACAATGCAGGCGGGTCGCCGATGAGGATGCCGCTCGCCGACCTCCCCCGGGCGGAATGGGACCGAACGATCGCACTCAACCTCACATCGGTCTACGTCGGGTCGCTCGTGGCCGCACGCCACATCACGGCGACCGCCGGCACCGGGTCGATCATCAACAGCTCGTCCGGTGCCGGTTCGGGGCCGGTGCCCGGCAGCGCGCACTCCGGGGCGGCGAAGGCGGGACCGAACTCGCTGACGTGGACACTGTCGGCCGAACTGGCGCCCTTCATCCGGGTCAACGCCGTGGCGCCCGGTGCGATCCCGACCGAGGTGATGCTGACCGCCGTCGGCAAGACCGCGGACCAGTTGGACGAGTTGCTCGATGCCTGGAACATCCCGCTCGGTCGCCTCGGCACGCCCCAGGACATCGGTGCGGCCTGCCTGTACCTGGCGTCGGACGCTGCGAGTTGGGTCAGCGGCGAGATCCTCCGCGTCGGCGGCGGCGCCAAACCCCGCTGAGAAACCAAACGGTGTGGCAGACACCGTTTGGTTTCGGTTTCACCAGGCGAGTTCGTGGCGGAAGGGGACGTCGGCGCCGGCTCGGGAGCAGGTGATGCCGGCCGCTGCCACCGCACGTTCGGCGAAGCGTTGCCATTCTGCGCTCGACACGTCACCGAGGGCGATCGCAGCACCTTCGAAGCGTTCCACGATCGACGTGAGCACTGCGCCGACGATCGTGTCGCCCGCTCCCACGGTGTCGACCACTTCGACGGTCGGCGCCGGAGCAAACGACTCCCCAGCCGATGTGAGAATCGACAAGCCCGCACTCCCCCGGGTGACGATCACCGCACCAATTCCTTGGTCGAGCAGCCACGACGCCGACTCCTCCGGGGAGCGATCTGGCCAGATCCACGAGAGGTCCTCGTCGGACCCCTTGTAGAGACCGACGTGCGGGAGCCACCGATCGTGGAAGGCGTCCCACTCCGCGCGATCGCCGATGATCTGCGGGCGGATGTTCGGGTCGAGTGACACCAACCCATCGTGCGCGGCCGCCAGGTTCGCGTACGCCTCGGCCGAGACGCCACGGAACATGCCGAGCGTGCCGCCGTGGACGACGTTGCCCGTCCCACGCACGAGACCCGAATCGATCGAGTCGAGCATCGTGTCAGCGGTGCCCTCGCCTTCGAAGCGGAACCTCAGCTGTGGGACGTGTTCGACGATCGCCCGTGCGGTGGGCGCGTCGAACCGGCGGCTCAGCGAGAGGTCGACGCCGTTCGACTCGATGTGCGCCCAGAGCAGGTCACCGAAGTGATCGGTCGAGATGCCCCCGACGAACGATGACGCCGCACCGAGTCGTGCTGCCGCGATCGCGACGTTCATCGGCCCGCCACCCGGCACCGGATCGGGGACGAGGTCCATCAGGGCCTCGCCGCAGCTGAAGATCATGGAAGCAAGAGTACGACGGCGCCGACGGCGCCACCGGTCCGGTCGGATGTCGCCCGGTGGACGAAGTGCTCGATCGGCGGCGACAATGCTGCGATGAGCGATCTGTGGGACGACACCGACGACGACGATGTCTCGCCGATCTGCCCCGCCTGTGGCGTGAGCGCGCTGCCACCCGAAGCACCCGGTGAGGCCTCGATGTGCGAGAACCCGAACTGCACCGCCTTCGGCGAACTGATGGGCCGGTGAACGAGAACGTGCTCCTACCGTCTGCCGACTGACCGGCGATCAGGCCAGCGAATCGCCGACCACGTGAGCGTGCTGGTGCATGTCGTGCCAGCCGTCGGCGTGGAGATCCTGCTGGCGTGCCGTCCCTTCGGACGAATATCCCAGTCGCACGGCCACCGCACACGACGCCGAGTTGTGCACGGAGTGCTGCAGGACGATGCGGTGGAAACCGAGATCGTGCGCCCACGCCGTCAACGCGTGGGCAGCGATGGTCACCAGTCCACGACCACGACCGCCGGGCAGCAACCAGTACGCGATCTCCGCATTGCCGCGCATCGCATCGACATGGAGCCCGACTCGCCCGACGCCGACACCGTCCTCCTCGATCAACCAGTCGGCCTGTTCCGCCTCCACCCACTTCGTGCGCGTCCGGTCGATCCATGCGGTGGCTTCCTCGGTCGTGTCGACTCGGAAGTGATGCCACCGGACGATGTCCGGCGACGAGAACGCCGCTCGGACGATCGATTCGTCGCTGGGCGTGAACGGGCGCCGGGTCAGTCCGTCACCGAGGTGGAACGTGGGCTGGCCGCCAGATCCGAACACCGTGACGACCGGGTCGATCGTGCGTGGCATCGCACCGAGCGTCGATCGCGCTCACGTCGGCGAGGGAATGGGTTCCCGCGCTTCGAGCGGTGCTCCCAGCCGATCGTGCCGAGCCGGTTCAGCCGGCGTAGCCGGACGGCACGTCGTCGATCAGCGACTGCTGGACTCCGGCGACGATCATCCTGATCTGGGCATAGTCGGGCGAGCCCGGTTCGATCAGCGGTGGCGCGAGGCCGACGGATTCGCTGATCGCGGAGTTGTCGCCGAGGCGGTCGAGCAGTCCGTCGAACTCTCCTGCCGACAGCGACGTGCGCATCGAATCCTCGAGCACCCCGGTGACGGATGCGAACGCTCCCGCAGCGGCGAGCGGCGAGATCTGTGTACCCAGCGCTGCGAGCAGCTGACGCTGTCGACCCATCCGCTGATAGTCGGAATCGGCGGAGCGGGAGCGGGCGTAGGCGCTCGCCATCGCTCCGTCCATCTCGACGAAGCCGGGTCCGATCTCCGACGGAAGCGCACGCTCTCCGGGCAGGCTCGGCGGGAGTGGAACACTCTGTCCGAGTTCGAGGGTCACGCCACCCACGGCGTCGATGACCTCGGTGAAACCCTGCATGTTGACCAGCGCGAAGTCGTCGATCTGCACGTCGAGTGAGTAGCCGAGACCCTCGATCAAGGCCACCGCTTCGGGCTGCATCCCGCCGGCTCCGTAGTGCTCGACGAGCTGCGGGCTGGTGTTGACGTGCGTGAAGAGTGCGTTCGCGAGGTCGTCGAAACCGTCCGGGTACTCGGCCGCCAGTGGTGAACCGGGCGGGAACTGCAGCGACGTGAGGTTGCGCGGGATCGACGTCAACGCCATTCGGCCCGATGCGTCGTGGATGGTGGCGATCATCATCGTGTCGGTGCGCATGCCCCAGCGACCCGGCCCTGCGTCGCCACCGACGATCAGGATGTTCGTGACGGCATCGGGGTCGACGGCAACTCCGGCGGCGGTCAACCCTGGGCTCTCGGGGACGAACAGCGGAGCACCGCTGTCCGCAGCGAACACATCGGCAACGGCGGAACGGGCTGACGCCGTCTCGGACACGGCGTACACGACCGGTGCGCTGAGCGCCGCCGTGACGATCAGCGCGACGATCGTGCGCGTCTCGATCCCCCGGCTTCGCCGGTGGGCCAGTGCGACCTCGCCGATCGCGATCACGCGTGTGAGCACCGCCAGCACACCGACCACCATCACGACGAGCAGGAATGTCGGGTCGAGAGCGAGCCCGACGATCTGCGAGCGTTGGATGGCGACCCACCCGAACAGCAGCAGAGGCGCAGCGACACCGAGCGCGAACAGGACTGCTGCGATCAACGCGTTCCGGCGCCAGGTGGCGGCACCGGGAACGACCACTGATGCGACGAGTTGTGCGGTCCCCGTCGCCGCAGCGTCGTTCCCACGGCCCGACGCACGATCGTCCTGGCTCCAACCGGCACCGGAACGGGCCTCGATCAATGGATACTCGGCGGTCCGCTCGTTCGTGTCGCTCGACTGCACCGATCTCCCACGATCGGACTCCTCTCGCTCGGTGACCGGCAGCACCTCGGTCCGGGCGAGTCCGGGATCGAAGTGATGACGTACGTTCCGTCGGGTCTCCATGTCCGCAGGCGCGTCAGGTCGGTCGTCGTGCACGGTCATGGCCGGGACGATAGGCACCACTGGATCGACTCTGCCCGTCACCCCCGGAGGACGCCGCATCGGGATCTCGCCAGCGGATCTCGAGGCGGACCTGGTGCACGTGCGCGAACCACCTGCTCACGGTCGTCCCGCGACCACGTTCCGATCGCACCATGCGGCCCGATCGGACGGCGGTCCGGGAGCCGAAGGTCACAGCCGGCGACCACAGTTGTCGCAGCATCCACCTCGTTGAACCCGTCGGGTTCAACGTGGCGGGGCGATCTCGAAGTCGATGTCGTCGGGCAACATCGGATCGTGACTCGACGACGCCGAGACGACGCGGCCGTTCCGAGCGCCATCTCGACCGCCAAGGCGATCGGCGGCTCGTTCGTCGCGGTACGCATCGGCGGCATCCGGGTCGCCGTGGTGGTAGGCCTCACTGAGCCACTCACACAATTCGTCGTCGATCAGGTCTGCGTCCGCCACGTTGACGACGTGGAAGAACTTGGCGCCGTAGTCCGCGACCTTGCGCGACAGCCGGCCCGACTCCAACCTCCGCCGGAGCGAGAATCCCACCGCCACCCACTTCGTCTTCACGTCGAGGATCGCAAAGGTCGGACCGTTCTTGAACAGCACTTTCGCATCGAGCGGGTCGACGATCAGGTCGCCCCCGGACGATGCGTCGACGGCCAGAAGGTGGTCGTGGACTCGCTCGAACACCGTGGGAACGAACGCCGGGGACGCGCCGAGGAACTCCTCGATCGACAGGCCCGGGTTGCACACGTGCCCCCGGCCGACCGCCCCGAAGTCACGCTTGCAGTCGGGGCAGGTCCACGCGGCCATCGTCCCACGCTACGGCTCGGGCCGGTCGCATGATCGTGTGGTGCGGCAGGGGTCTCACCCACTCCACACCCCGACCCCTCTCCACACCCTGGCGACCGACCTCGGTGTGGCCGAACGAGAGGATCGAGTCGTTGGTTCGACCAGTGAGTTCGGTCGTGCCGGGATCAGGTGGTGATGTCGACGCCGAAGATCTCGGCGAACCGTGCGTTGTAGTCGCCGTCGTCGGCAATCGTGCCCAGCCCGATCCAGTCCGCGTCGTCGATGCGATCGTGCAGCGCGGCCATCTCGACGCCCGCCCAACTGACCGGGTAGCGCAGCTTGGGCTCATCCGTCGTGATGGCGTGCTCGATGACCTTGCCCACCTCGAGGGCGGGCGTCGCACCGACCATGCCCGCGGCGTAGAACTGGAACATCCGCCGGTACTGGGCGTCGTAGGCGCCGGTGTGGTTCGGGAGGTCGACGTTCTTCGCGAAGATCGACGACTGGGTCACGCCGGGCTCGATGATCGCCACCCGGATACCGAAGGGAGCGACCTCTTGGGCGAGGAGTTCGCTGAGCCCTTCGAGCGCCCACTTCGATGCGACGTAGGGCGCCTGGGCGAGAGCAGCGATCCGGCCGGCCACCGACGTGATGTTGACGATCGTGCCGCTCCCACGCTCACGCATCTGGGGCAGCACCGCCTGGGTGCACCGCGTGACCCCGCACAGGTTGACGTTCATCACGTCGAGGTATTCCTGCGAACTCGTCTCCTCGACGACGCCGTTGCCACCCACGCCGGCGTTGTTGACGAGGTGATCGACCCGGCCGGCTCGCGAGAGGATCTCCTCGAACCCGGCGGTCACCGATGCGTCGTCGGCCACGTCGGCCACGACGAGATCGACGCGCACGCCAGCCTCGTCCGCCTTCGCGAGCAACTTGTCGGCCTTGTCGAGTGAGCGGACGGTGCCCACGACGTGATGACCGACCGAGGCGAGATGTAGGGCGGTCGCCCGCCCGATCCCTGAATTCGCCCCGGTGACGACGGTGACGGGCTGATCGACGGACGGTGCGGTGCTCATCGCTTCATGGTCGCACACCGAGTCCCCGGCGACGGCGAGGAGCACCGGCGCGATGCAGGTCCCGCTTCGTCGGGGCAGTCATCCCGTGTCTGACACCGTTTGGTTGTCAGCGTGTGATGTCGCCGCGGATGTCGGCGAGCCAGTCGTCGGCTTCACGCCAGCGGCCGCCCGCGTGTTCACGTTCGGTCTCGGCCGATTCGCCGGCGGCGGGATACGACCCGAGGAACTTCACACCGCCCTGCTTGGCGTGCAGCGAGCGCATCGTGTCGGCCACGAGCTCGTCGGTGACGTGCCCGTCGGCGTAGATGATGAAGCAGTAGTCGCCGAGACCACCCGCCTTGGTCGGTCGGCTGAACAGGTTGGACAGGTTGATCCGGCGCGCCGCGAACTCCTGGAGGATCGCGATCAGGCTGCCCGGCTCATCGGCGCGCTGGTACACGACCAGAGCGGTGCGATCGTGGCCGGTGGGCGCGCTGACGCCCGACGTGGCGACCATCACGAAGCGGGTCTGGTTGCCGGCGTGGTCGGCGATGTCCACCTCGGCGATGTCGAGTCCATAGACCTCTGCGGCCACCCGCGGCGCCAGCGCAGCGACGGTCGGGTCATCGGATTCGGCGACCCGACGGGCGGCATCGGCGGTGGACGATGCCGGCACGATCTCGACGTCGGGCATCCGCTCGCGCAGGTAGCGGTGACACTGGGCAGTGGCGACGGGGATCGACAGCAGCGTGGTCACGTCGTCGAGCGAGGCACCGGGGCGCACGAGCAGGCAGTGCTCGATGTCGATCACGACCTCGTGGGTGATGATCAGGTCGTGGTCGAACGCAAGGGCGTCCTGGGTGAAGTTGACCATCCCCTCGATCGAGTTCTCGATCGGGACGAATCCGGCGTCGACCTCGCCGCTCTGCACGGCATCGAGCACATCGGGTACCGTCCGGAACGGCACGTGCTCCGCAGCATCTGGGGACTCGATCGTGCGGAGCGCCTGCTGGGTGAAGGTGCCGAACGGCCCGAAGAATCCGATCCGGCGCCCAGATCCAGTCGTGGCGGTGTCGGTCATCGCGCCGAGGCTAACGACCGGACGGGCGAAGGCCGGTGTGATGACGACCGCAGGGATGCCGATCGGCGTGACGACCGGCGGGAGGAGTCAGGCCGTTGCGTCGGCGAGTGCGGCGTCGAGGAACGCGGTCGTGTCAGAGGCACTCGCCTCACCCGAGCGGCGGGCGAGGACGGTGCCGTCCGTGTCGAGGACGACGGTGAACGGGAAACCGGTCCCGCCGAATGCGTTGATCGCAGCCAGGTCCTCGTCGTCGGCCATGGTCGGCCACTGCCAGCCCTTGTCGACGATCCACTGCGACGGGGGGTAGTTCGGCCGGTCGGCCGCTACTGCGGTACTCACGCCGATCACATCCAGACCTTCGGGGAGGTCGCCGGACTCCTCGAGCCCGAGCAGCACCGGCACCTCGTCGTTGCAGTGCGGACACCAGTGGGCGAGGAACACGATCATCGTCGGGTTCGCCGTGGGGGCGCCGATGACGATCTCGCTGCCGTCGAAGCTCTGCCCGGTCACGACCGGTGCGGCGGCACCGACCGCGGGGTCGTCGTTCGTGCTCTCGAACGGCGCGAGCGTCGCCCCATCGACGGCGATCGGGCCGTTCTGCTGCAGCGCTGCCGGCTCGGCCTGGACTGCGCCATCGTCGGCGGCGGTCGCATCGTTCCCAGTGGATGAGGTCGCGGTGGATGAACTCACGGTGGACGAGCTCGCGGTGGAGTCCGCCGGAGCAGCCTCGACATCCGCGACCTCATCGGCCCGGTCGACCTCGGCCGACTCGCTGTCCTGGGACGACACGCGGTCGTCACTGCTCGAACAGGCGGTGAAGGTGATGCCCGCAGCAGCGATCAGCGCGACCGAACGTCGCAGCATTCCGGTCGAGCGAAGCGCACTGTGGGCTCGGGAGTGGTGGGCGGGGCGACCGTTTGCGGACATCACCTGATCATTCTGGCCTTCTGACGACACGTCCGCATGGCGCGCTGGCGTCACGTGACACACGGCGCAGAGGTGGGGCGGGCGGTACCGTCACGTCTGATGGCGCTGCGGCATGACGCATCGGTGGTGAGTGACCTGCGTCGCGCACGGCGTGACCGACGCCTGGGTGACACCGAGTGGTTCGATGTCCTCTACCGCGTCTATCTGTTCGCCTTGGTCGGTTGCATCGCGGTCGTGGTCACCTCCGATTCGATCCGTGGACTGATCGACGACGACGTCACCACCGCGCGACTGCTCCACCGCGGCCCGTCCATCGCGGGCGTTCTCGCTGCCCTCGCACTGGGCATCGGTTTGCGCAACGGTGCCGACGGTGGCCCCGTGTCGGTCGAGTCGGCCGACGTGCGCCACCTGCTGCTCGCTCCCGTCGATCGGCGACGCGTCCTGCTCCGCCCGATCGTGCAGCGACTGCGTTCCGTCGCATTCGCGCTGGCGCTGGGATTCGGCGTGGTGGGCCAACTCGTCGCCCGCGAGGTCGAAGGGTCCCGCGCCGCGTGGGCAGGAAGCGGTGTGCTGTTCGGCGGCCTGTTGGCAGCGCTCTACGTCGGCGGGGCGGTCGTGGCCCATGCGGTCCGAATGCCGAGGTGGGTCGCCAGCGGGGTCTCGGTGGGTGTGGTCGCGTGGCAGGGCGTCGCAGCGTGGAGCGCGTGGACCACCGATGTCGATGCCGACGGTGGCCGCACCGTCCCCGGGCCCGCATCAGGGATCGGTGACATTCTGTTCTGGGGAATCCGTCAGAGAGGAAGCGACACGATCGAGGTCGCCGCCGCCGTCGCCCTGATCCTCGCAGCACTCCTGTTCGGCGGCCGGTTGCGACTCGAGCCTCTGGAACGTCGCGGTCAGCTCGTCTCTCAGTTGCGGTTCGCCGCCACCGTGCAGGACATCCGCACGGTCGTGCTCCTCCGTCGCCAACTCCGCTCCGAGACGGTGCGCGCACGATCGAGGTTCACCTCCACGCGCTCGTCCGAGCACCGCATCCCGGTCGGCACACCCGCGCCCACCCACCGGCCTCTCCGCCGGGACACCACCGAGTCCCGGATGCCCGTCTTCGTCTGGCGTCGTGGCTTCACGGCGATCGGGCGACTCCCCGCAGCACGGCTGACCAGAATCGCGGCGCTGGCGGCCGTGGCCGGCGCCGCCGCCTCGCTCGCCGTGACGAATTCGCTGTTGCTGCTCGTGCCGATGGTCGCAGCCGCGTTCCTCCTCGGTCTCGAGGCGATCGAACCGCTCGCGCAGGAGATCGACCGACCCGATCTCACCGACGGCCTCCCCGTCGCACGCGGATGGCTGTTCGCACACCATCTGGTCGCGCCCGCCACCCTGCTGGCCGCGGCAGCGATGATCGCAGCGGCCGCAGCGAGCGCGCTCGACCCCGACCACGCGGCTGCCGCGTTCGGTCTTGCCGTGCCGCTTGCGTGGGCCGGGGCGATCGGCGGCGTCGTGACCGCCGTCAAGGACTCGCCCGACCCACCCGGGGTGGCCGACACGACCCTCCTCGGCGCCGACCGTGGCGCCGAGAGTCCGTTCGCCATGCCGGAGTTCGCCGGGTTCAGCAACGTCGCCACTGCGGCGCTCCCGGTCGTGTTGAGCGCGGCCTGCGCACTCCCGATCGTGGCGCTCAGTTTCGAGCCGACCTGGCCGACGGTGTGGCGATCGCTCGTCGGCGTGGCACTGTGTCTCGCACTGACCGTCTGGTGGGTCGTTCGACGCGACCGCTGGGTGGTCGGAATCCGAAAATTTTTCGTGGAAGGACGCAGAGCATGAGCAAGAGTTCGACCCGTCCGGCAAGCCGCGCAGGCACACAGCCGGCCCGCCCGAGCGTGCCGGCGGCCATCAGCACCGACGGGTTGACGAAGCGTTACGGCGACAACGTCGCGCTCGCGCCCATCGACCTGGTCGTTCCCGCCGGCCAGCGGTTGTCGTTGATCGGCCACAACGGTTCGGGCAAGACCACGCTGCAGCGGATGCTCGGCGGCGTTCTCGAGCCGAGCGGCGGATCGGCGACGATCGGTGGCCACGAGGTGGGCAGCATTCCCGCACGAGCGGCGCTGTCGGTGTTGTCCGACCAGCCGGTGTTCTACGACGACCTGTCCGTCTGGCAGCACCTCGAGTACATCGCACGTCTGCACGACACGACCGACTGGGAGGATCATGCAGGTTGGCTGCTCGACAAGGTCGGGCTCGTCGACCGCGCCGACGACCTGCCGTCCACGTTCAGTCGGGGCCTCAAGCAGAAGGCGGCGATCGCGATCGCATTCGTCCGCCCGTTCGACGTCATGCTGATCGACGAACCGTTCGTGGGGCTCGATCGAGCCGGTCGGGCTGCGCTGCTCGAACTGCTCACCTGGGCGCACGGTGACGGGGCGACTCTCGTCGTCGCCACCCACGAACTGCAGAGCGTCGCGTCGAGCGAACGTCTCATCGCCCTCCGCGACGGCGAGGTGATCTTCGACGGCGACCCCGCCGACGCCGACCCCGATTCGCTCGCCGACGGCGTGTTCGATCTCCGCGCCGACTGAACTTCTCGTCGACCTTCGTCGTCGTCCCCACCTCAGACGATCGCGTCGTCTACGATCACGGCCATGCAGGAGTTTTCATCGGTCACCGCGTCCTCGTACGACGCAGAATCACTCGCTCCGATGCTCACGGAGAAGGCCGGCGAAGGCTGGTCTGTCGTGAGCATCGTCTCGGCGGGCACGAACGTCATCGCGTACCTCACGCGTGGGGGCGCAGCGCCGGAAACCGATGCGAGCGCCGCCATCGACGCAGGCATCGCCGAGATCGAGGTCAACGAGGAAGCCGAAGCCGCCATCGCAGCCGAGGCCACCGCCATCAGCCCGTCGCTGCCGGGAGACGATGCACCGGCCGCCCCGGCTGCCGTCACGTCATCACCCGAAGCCGTGGCTGCGGTCGAGGCGTCGGGAGAACCGTCCGGGTGGGGCGCCGTCGCCGACACTCCGAGCGTTGAGGCACCGAGCATCCCCGACACGCCGAGCATCCCCGACACGCCGTCGGTTCCGACGATCCCCGACTCCAGCGATGCCGGCCTCGGCGCCGTCGCCGGTGGCATCGGTGCCACGGCGAGTGCGGCCTCCGTCGGCGGAGCGGCCATCGCTGACGACGCCACGTCGGCGTTCGACTCGACCGGCGACGCCCCAGCCGACGCAACAGGTGGAGCAGCCGACGCCGCCGGCGGAATGTTCGGTGGCGCCGGCGATGCCGTCGAACGCGCAGCCGAGCACGCTGGTGCCGTCGGCACGGAAACCATGGGCGGTGCGGCCGATGCCGGCGCAGGTCTCGCCGACTCGATCGGCGATGCCACGTCTGGCTCAGCCGACACGGGTTCCACCGACACCTCTGCCACCGACACCTCTGCCACCGACTCGGGCGTCGCCGACACTGGCACGACCGACGATGCCGGCGCTGCGTCGGGCGTTCCCGCCGGCTGGTACGCCGACCCGTCGGGCCGCTTCGAGCTCCGCTACTGGGATGGCACCGCCTGGACCGAGCACGTCAGCCGCGCCGGCCAGCAGTACACGGACCCGCCCGTCGCCTGAGTCGGGCGGCCGAGCCGGCCTGGCCGACGCGGCCCACGGCGTTCCGCTCATAGCCTGATCGCCATGCAGGTCACGTCGATCGGTCACGCGGGCATGCTCATCGAGACGTCGGCTGGTTCGATCCTGTGCGACCCCTGGTTCGAACCCGCATTCTTCGGGTCGTGGTTCCCGTTCCCCCGCAACGACCAGTTGTCCGAGGATCTCCTCGGACGCATCGAGAACGCCGACTTCCTCTACGTGTCGCACCTCCACGGCGACCACCACGACGAAGCGTGGCTGTCGCAACACCTGCGTCGCGACATCCCGATCCTGCTTCCCGGCTTCCCCACGCGTGAGCAGCAGCGGACGCTGGCAGCGCTCGGCTTCACCGAGTTCATCCGCACCGTCGACACCGTCGAGACCGAGGTCGCTCCGGGCCTGACGGTCGCCATCCACATCGAGTCGTCGATCACCGACGGACCCGGCGGTGACTCAGCACTGGTCGTGATGGCCGACGGCGCGATCGTCGTCGATCAGAACGACTGCCGCACCAACGACCTCGGCCAACTCAGGTCCCACGGGCCCGTCGATCTGCACTGGCTGCAGTACTCCGGTGCCATCTGGTACCCGATGGTCTACGAGATGGACGACGCCGCAAAGAAGGCGGCATGCGACGCAAAGGTCGACGCCCAGTTCGCCCGAGCGATGCGCTACGTCGAGAAGATCGACGCTCGTGCGGTCGCACCGAGCGCCGGCCCACCCTGCTTCCTCGACCCCGACCTGTTCGGCCTGAACATGATCGACGGCACCGAGGCCACGATCTTCCCCGACCAGACCACGTTCCTCGGGATGCTCGAATCGGCTGGGCACCACGGCGTGTCCAACATCCCGGGCACCACGATCTCGATCCACAACGCAGTGGGCATCGACCATCCCGATCGCATCTCGGTCGCTCATCCGATGCCGGAGGCCGACGTCGAGGCGATCTTCCACGACAAGCGCGGATATCTGGAGCGGTATCAGGCCGACTGGATGCCGTGATCGACGAGATGAAGGCCGGATGGACTCCGCCGTCGACCGACCTGCTGGCATCGCTGCAGCAGTGGTGGCAGCCGCTGTTGGACATGGCACCCACGCTGCGGTCGCAAGTCGATGCGAACGTCGTCCTGCGGGCGATGGCCGGCCCGGGCGCCGAGCAGCTCGACATCGTGATCGACTTCCCGGCCGGCGAGGTACGCCGCCACACAGGTGAGCCCTTCGCATTCCGGTTCGACATCGACCGGCGACTCGTCGAGACCGTCGCCGCCCGGCGCGCCGTGGATTGGTCCAACTCGCTGCTGCTGTCGTGCCGGTTCGTGGCGTGGCGTCAAGGCGAATTCAACGAGTACGTCTACAACTTCTTCAAGTCGCTGTCGCGAGAGCGCATGAAGCGCGCCGAGGCCGAGGCCGCTCGCAAGGTGGCCCCCTTCGACCCGGACACGATGGCCGTGGAACCCGACGTCCAGGTCGGCGACTACGTCGTCCAACGACGATGCCCGCACCGCGACGCCGACCTCGAGGCCTTCGGCGAGATTCGCACCGACGGCGACGGGCCCGACGAGTTCGTGTGCACGCTTCACGGCTGGCGCTTCGACTGCGCCACCGGTGCGTGCCTCACGTCGCCGAGCGAGACCCCGCTCCGCATCCGCCGCGCCTGAACCACATCCCAGCCGTCCCTCCCGGTGTCAGACACCCACGGGGACGCACCGGGAGACGGCCGGGCGCGATGATGCGGTCATGAGGAGGATCCGCACGATCGGTTCGGACGACTGGGCCGCGTTCCGCGACATCCGACTCGCCGCCCTCGCCGACTCGCCGTCGGCATTCGGTTCCACACTGGCCGAGGCGCAGGTGCGGACCGACGTCGAGTGGGAGTCGATGGTCCGGAACCGCACGACAGGAGACGGCTCGGCGATCTGGCTGGCGGAGAGCGATCACGGCCGCGCGCTCGGGGTGGTCGCTGCGGACTACGTGGACGGTACAGACGAGACCGAGCTCGTGTCGATGTGGGTCGCACCAGAAGAACGCGGCACCGGTCTCGGCGTCCGACTCGTCGAGGAACTGGTCGCATGGGCGGCAGCATCGGGTTCGGGATCGGTGTCGTTGTGGGTGATGCGCGGCAACGTGGCAGCACAGCGGTTGTACGAATCGGCAGGATTCTCGGTCATCACCGACCACCAGCCGCTTCCCGACGATCCCTGCAGGGACGAGATCCGAATGCACCGACCGACCTGAATCGCTCCGTCGATCGCGACTGGCTCCCGGCGTCCCCCTTGGTGTCCGACACCCACAGGGACGCCGGCTTGCGCAGTCAGCTCGGCACGTGGAGCGACGCGTGGATCTCGTCGACCAGCGTCCGGACCGCCGTGGTCCGGCTCCGCGAATTCACGCGCACGACGAACGAGGCTGCCGGCAGATCGACCCTCAACCCGGGGACTTCCCACGACGGGCATTCGCCGGTGACACCGCGCTCGTTGATGAGCGCCACACCGAAGCCGGCGGCCACAGCGCTGCGTACGCCTGCCGAACTCTCCGACTCGAACGCGATGTAGTGCTCGATGTCGCTCGCGCGGAGTGCGTCGACCATCAGGTCGCGGTAGTTCGAGTTCGGTCCGAACGTCACGAGCGGGAGCGCCTCGCTCATGTCGGGCGCGTAGGTGGGCGATGCGATCCAGCGGAGTTCCTCGACCCACAGCACCTGGTCACGCGACTTCGGCTCCAGCACCTGGATCAGGGCGAGGTCGAGGTCGCCCCCGCTCACCAGTTGGGCGATTGGGCCACTCAGTCCCATGCGCACGCGGAGTCGGACCATCGGGTGTCGCCGTTGGAACCGCGCCAGGAGCAACGCCACCTCATCGACCTCGAGTTCGTCGTTGATCCCCAGTCGCACGGTCCCTTCGAGTTGCGACCGCTGGAGGCTGTCGACCGCATCGTCGTGGGCGGTCACGATCTGCTCGGCGTGGACGAGCAACTCGACGCCCAACTCGGTGAGTGCGAGGTCGCGTCCGTCACGCAGGAACAACGGCGAACCGAGCCGTTCCTCGAGTCGCTTCATCTTCCAGCTGACGGCCGACTGTGTGAGGTTCAACTGCGACGCGGCCTTCGTGATGCTGCCGCAGTCGACGACCGCACGAAAGGCTCGAAGGGATTCGACGTCGAGCCGCATGGCCGCACAGCATGACAGAACTTTGTGACTCGGTCGCACGCTCCGCATGCACGTCATGGATCCGCCGTCTCGGACTTCTGACAGAATCACCTCGCATGAGCGACACCGGGTACGACGCGATCATCATCGGAGCCGGGGTCATCGGGGGCGCCGTCGCGTACGAGCTGGCGCAGCGTGGGCATCGGACGCTGAGCGTCGACAAGGGTCCGGGCGCCGGGTACGGCAGTACGAGCGCATCGAGCGCGGTGATCCGCTTCAGCTATTCGACCGAGACGGGCGTCGCTGCGGCGTGGGACGGGATGCACTACTGGCGGAACTGGCCCGAGTACCTCGGGGTGCAGGACGAGAACGGCCACGCCAAGCTCGTGCAGTGCGGCATGGCGCTCTTGATCCAGGGCGACGAAGGGCATCACACCCGGGTGATGCCGATCTGGGACCGACTCGGAGTTCCCTACGAGTACTGGGATCGCGAGATGCTCGCCGAGAGGGCACCGACGTTCGATCTGAATCTCTACGGGCCCCCGGCACGCTCGACCGACGACGCGTTCTGGAGCGACGCGCACGGCGAGATGGTCGGCGCGCTGTTCTCCCCTGACGCGGGCTACGTCGACGACCCGCAACTCGCCGCGCACAACCTGCAGCGCGCCGCAGAGGCACACGGCGCCGAGTTCCGGTTCCGTACCGAAGTGGTCGGCATCGAGCAGAGCGACAGCCGCGTCACCGGGGTTGGGTTGACCGACGGCACGACGGTGGCGGCCCCAGTCGTGGTCAACGTCGGCGGTCCGCACAGCTCCCACATCAACCGGTTCGCAGGCGTCTACGACGCGATGAACATCAAGACCCAGTCGATCCGCCACGAGACGTACCACGTGCCCGGTCCACCCGACATGGACTTCACGGCGGACGGTTTCGCCGTGGCCGACGACGACAGCGGCATCTACTTCCGACCTCAGCCGGGCAACAACATCCTGGTCGGCACCACCGATCCGCCGTGCGACCCGAAGGTTCCGATCGGACCCGACGAGGAACTCGGCGAGATCACGAGCGACGGGTGGGAGACCAACACGATGCGAATCAACAAGCGGATGCCGACCCTCGGTGTGCCGCTGCCACACGAGAAGAAGGGTGTGGTCGACCGCTACGACAAGAGCGACGACTGGATCCCGATCTACGACCGCACCGACCTCGACGGGTTCTATGTCGCGATCGGCACCAGTGGAAACCAGTTCAAGAACGCCGGCGTGGCGGGCCACATGATGGCGGAACTGATCGAGGCGATCGAAGGCGGCCACGACCACGACGCCGACCCACTCCAGGTGACCGCCCGCTACACCGGCCTGAACCTCGACATGGGCACGTTCCGCCGCAACCGCGAGATCAACGCCGACAGCTCGATGACCGTCCACGGCTGAACCACATGACCTGAGATGGACGGGGGTGAACGGGGGTGAACGGTGTCGGGCACCATGTGACCGACCCGTTCAGCTGCGCATGCGGGAGCCGGACGGGTCGAAGGGGGCTTCATCGAGTCGGGTCGCTTGACGCATGACGCCGACGACCTCGATCTCCCATGGACCGTCGCTGGCGGCGTGTTCGATCGGGACGTAGCCCATCGCCATCGACAGCCCACTGTGATGTGCGTACCCGCCCGACGTGATCCAACCGACGACCTGCTTGCCGTCCGGTCCGTCGTGCCACACCGGTTCGTTGCCGATGCAGTCGGCGGCGTCGTCGCCGGTTCCGGCGTCCATCGAGAACAGGACGAGCTTGCGCCCCGGACCCGCCGCCTTCGCCGCGGCCGCGGCGTCGCGTCCGATGAAGTCGCCCTTGTCGAGCTTGATCATCCAGCCCATGTTCGCCTCGTACGGGTCGTAGATCGGCCGGTACTCGGTCGCCCACGAACCCCATCCCTTGTCGAAGCGCATCGAGTCGAGTGCACGTCCACCGAACACCCGGATGCCCTGGCCGGCCCCCGCGTCCATCAACGAGTCGAACAACTGCGGCAGGTAGCCGGCAGCGCACCAGATCTCGTAGCCGAGATCACCGGTGAAGGTGACGCGCCCGACCATGGCCGGCACGCTGCCGACGTACGTGTCACGGAAGTCGAGGAACCCGAAGGCTTCGTTCGACGCGTCGAAGTCGGTGAGCACGTCGAGCACGGCACGAGCGTTCGGCCCCGCGATCGACAGCCCCGTGAGCTCGTTGCCACACACTCGGAGATGGACCGAACCATCGGCTGGCAACTCCTGGCGGAACCAGCGCTCGTGATACTTCTGCGCAGGGCCGGACCCGAAGATCATGAACCGCTCGACACCGACTCCGTCGACGAGTGCGCCGACGGTGAAGTCGCCGATGATCCTGCCCTGACGGTTGAGCATCGGTGACAGCGCGAGTCGGCCCGGATCGGGGATCGTGTTGGCGAGCAGATGGTCCAGCCACGTACGGGCGCCGGGGCCGGTGACCTCGTACTTGGCGTAGCCCGTCGTCTCGAACATCCCGATGCCGTCACGAACCGCAGCGACCTCCTCGGCAACGACCTCGAACGCATTGGACCGACGGAAGGTCACGTCTTCGACAGGCGCCTCGCCCTTGCGTTGGAACCACAGTGGGACTTCGAGACCATACGACGCCCCCCACACCGCATTGAGTTCACTCAACCGACCATGGATCGGCGACACCATGTGGTCACGGGCATCGGGGAGTTGTTCGTTCGGGAACGTGATCCGGAAGCGCCGGCCGTAGTTCTCCCGGACCTTGGCGTTGGTGTACCTCGGCGTGGCCCAGTCGCCGAATCGGGCGTTGTCCATCCCCCAGACGTCGAAGCCGGGATCGCCCTCGGTCATCCAGTTGGCCATGCTCAGCCCCACGCCGCCGCCCTGGCTGAGCCCCGCCATCACGCCGCAAGCGAGCCAGTGCCCGGGCTGACCCCTCACGGGGCCGATCAGCGGATTGCCGTCGGGCGCGAACGTGAACGGGCCGTTGATCGTGTCCTTGATGCCGATCTCCTGGAAGATCGGGAAGTGCTGGAACCCCACTTCGAGGTTGTCGCCGATCCGCTCCAGGTCGGGGGTGAGCAGCTGTGCACCGAAGTTCCAGTCGGTGGTGTGCGGCGCCCACGGCACGCCGCCTCGCTCGTACGTTCCGAGCAGGAGCGAGTTGCCTTCCTCGCGCATGTAGATCTCGCCTCCGAGGTCCACCACGTGGAAGCCGGGCATCGACGACTGCGCCCTCCACTCGGCGAGTTGCGGCACCTCCTCGGTGATCAGGTACATGTGCTCCATCGCGAGCACCGGGATCTCCAGGCCCGTCATCCGTCCGACCTCGCGGGCCCACAACCCACCGGCATTGACGAAGTGATCGCAGTTGATGACGCCGAGGTCGTCGTCTCGACCGCCTCGCGTGTCGTGGACGTGCAGGTCCCACGTGCCGTCGCCAGCGCGGGTGATGTCGTGGACCCACGTGTACTTGTTGATCTCGGCACCGCGCTGCTGCGCGCACTCGGCGTAGGCATGCGTGACGCCCGACGGGTCGACGTGGCCCTCGTGGCGGTCCCACATCGCGCCGACGAAGTGGTCCGGATCGAGGAACGGCACCATCTCGTGGGCTTCCTTCGCCGAGATCAGCTCCGTCTCCATCCCCAGGTACCGACCGCGGGCGTGCGCCATCCGGAGGTAGTCCATCCGGTCCGGCGTGTCAGCCAATTGGAGGCCGCTGGTCATGTGGATGCCGCAGTCCCGACCGGATTCCGCCTGGATCTTCTCGTACAGCTCGACCGTGTAGCGCTGCAACGCAGCCACGTTCGGGTCGCCGTTGAGCGTGTGCATGCCGCCCGCCGAGTGCCACGTGGAGCCGTGCGTCAGTTCCCGCCGCTCGACCATCATCACGTCGGTCCACCCCGCGAGCGTGAGGTGGTACAGCACCGACGCGCCGACGACCCCTCCCCCGATCACCACGACCTGTGCCTGCGTCTTCATGTCACTCCTCGGATGTTCTCGAAGGTGCCTGCCCCTTCGTGTGGATGTGCGTCCCTGCGGGTGTCCGACACCCACGGGGACGCGGTCAGAAATCGGTTTCGACTCCGCCTTCGCTCACCCGTCGGTCGACGAAGTCGCGGAGTTCGGTTCGGATCGCATCGTCGATCGGCGGCGCCTCGTACTCAGCGAGGACGTTGCGTGCAATCGTGTTGGCGCGGGTGCGTGCGTCGGGCTGGCCGGCGTCGGTCCACGTCTCCCAGTTACGCCAATCGCTGACCATCGGCCCGTAGAACTCGGTCTGGTAGCGAGCCTGGGTGTGCGCCTCGCCGAAGAAGTGACCGGCCGGGCCGACACCGGCGATCGCGTCGACGGCGAGTGCATCGTCGCTCACGTCGAGCGGTTCGAGGAACTTGCTCACCATGTGCAACAGGTCGGCGTCGACGACCATCTTGTCGTAGCTGGCGTGGAGGCCGCCCTCCATCCAACCGGCCCCGTGCATCACGAAGTTGGCGCCTCCCATGATCGCTCCCCACAGCGCCCACACCGTCTCGTAGCCCGCTTGGGCGTCGACCGCGTTCGACGCGCTCACCGCCGAGGAGCGGTACGGCACGCCGTAGCGACGCGCCAGTTGCCCGCCCACCAGACACGCTTTGGCGTACTCGGGCGTGCCGAATGCCGGGGCGCCTGAGCGCATGTCCACGTTCGAGGTGAACCCGCCGTAGACCGCGGGCGCACCCTTGCGGACCACCTGGGTGAAGGCGATTCCGGCAAGCGCCTCGGCGTTCTGCTGCACCAGCGCGCCCGCCAGCGTGATCGGCGCCATGGCTCCGGCCAGCGTGAACGGCGTGATGATGATCACCTGGTTGCGCGCCGACATCTGGATGATTCCTTCGAGCATCGGGTGGTCATAGCGCAGTGGCGACGAGGCGTTGATGATCGATGTGAGCGACGGTTCGCGTTCGAACGTGTCGTGGTCGACACCGCGCGAGATGCGCGCCATCTCGATCCCGTCCAGGTTGCGCTGCCTGCCGAGCGAGTACACGTGGAACGACTTGTCGGTGAGCGTGTGGGCGTCGTAGGCGGCTTCGAGGTGACGGATCGACGCGTGCAGGTCGACGGGTTCGACCGGGTAGCCGGCGAAGGTGTGCACCGAGTTGAGCATGTGGCCGAGCCGGAGGAAGTCCTGGTAGCCGACTCGGTCGCCCGTGCGGCGAACGCCGTCGAGGTCGACGTAGTTGGGTGCGCTGGCCACCGAGGCATAGGTGACCCAGTCGCCACCGATCCTCAGGTCACGCTCGGCGCGACGGCCGTGCAGCGTGAACTCCGACGGTGCGTGAGCGACCGTCTCCAACACCATGTCCGGGTCGAAGCGCACCCGGTCACCGTCGACCCGGGCGCCTGCTACGGCCAGCAGTCGTCGAGCTTCGGGGTGGAGGAAGTCGATCCCGGTTTCGGCCAGCACGCGCAGTGAGGCGTTGTGGATCGCATCGAGTTCGTCGTCGGTCACGAGCGGCGTGACGGGCAGTCGACGGCGAGGCTGGGCGAACGGCGGTTGGTCGGCGACGACACTGCGGGTCCGCTTCGGACCCCGTCGGCGCCGTTCAGTCACGCTGCGAAGCTAGTACGAGGCGACTTTCTGCAGGAACGGTCGAGCATGACAAACGTCGATGCCCTGGTGTCAGCGGCGCCACGGTCGACTTTGCGCTCCCGATGTCCACGCTGATGTCGCAGATGATCCTGCGACGGCCCCGCCGAACCGTGTCGAAGGTGGTGCCGGGTGGGGTCGAGGTCGGTGCTTCGAGTCACATCGGTCGCCGGTTCGCACTACGTTGGGACGCATGACCGCTGTGCTCGATCTGGGGATCGCACTCGACGTGTGGCCATGGATCTGGCTGAGCGTGGCGGTCGTGTTCGCACTGGTCGAACTGACGGCGCTCGCCGGCTCCTTCGTCTTGCTGCCGTTCGCCGTGTCGGCGTTCGCAGCGTCGCTCGCCGGTTTCTACGACGCTGCCGTCGAGGTCCAGTGGGCGATCTTCTTCTTCGGCGGCGCGGCCCTCTGGGTCCTGTTCTGGAAGTACGCCCGGAGGTTCGTCGACGGCAACGCGATGCCTGCCGGGGTGGGAGCCGACCGCCTCGTCGGGATGACCGCCATCGTCACTGCTGACATCGACCCCGACGACACCGACCGGCGTGGTCGGGTCAAGGTGGTCGGCGAGGACTGGGGGGCTCTGACCGAACACGAGGGAACGCTCCTCGCCGGCTCGAAGGTGAAGATCTGCTCGATGAACGGCACCCGGGTGATGGTCGAACCCGTTTCCGTGTCCGGTGACCACGACCGCCCACCCACCGGACCCCTCGGCACACCGCCGACCGGCCCCCTCCTGAAACCACCAACGGATCGGAACACTCCATGACTCCTGTTGCCATCGTCGTCGGCGTCATCGCGCTCGTCGGCCTCGCCGTCCTCGTCACCGCCGTGAAGATCGTGCGGCCGTATCAACGTGGCCTCGTCGAGCGTCTCGGCAAGTACAAGGCGACCGAGGAACCGGGCCTGCGCCTGATCTTCCCGTTCGTCGAGACGATGCAGTTGATCGACATGCGCGAGCAGGTGGTGGACGTGCCGCCACAGGAAGTGATCACGGCGGACAACGTCGTGGTGTCGGTCGACGCGGTCGTCTACTACGAGGCCACGGACCCGCAGCGACTCGTCTACAACGTCGCCGACTTCTTCACCGCGATCACCAAGCTCGCCCAGACCAACCTGCGCAACCTGATCGGCGACATGGAGTTGGACAAGGCGCTCACGTCGCGCGACACGATCAACACACAGTTGCGCGAGGTGCTCGACGACGCCACGGACAAGTGGGGCGTGCGAGTGGTGCGTGTGGAGATCCAGCGGATCGATCCGCCGCCGGACATCGTGTCGGCCATGCACGCGCAGATGCGTGCCGAGCGCGACCGTCGTGCCACCGTCACGGAGGCGAAGGGCTACCAGGAGGCGGCGATCGCACGCGCCGACGGCGAGCAGCAGGCCGCCGTGCTCTCGGCTCAGGGTCGCAAGGAAGCGGCGGTGCTCGACGCTCAGGGCGACGCCGAGGCGATCCAGTTGCGTGCGGGCGCGAACAAGCTCCGGCTCACCCTGCTCGGCGAAGGTGAAGGTGCTGCGGCGAAGGCACGCCTCACCGGCATCAAGGAAGCCGACACCAACCAGCACGTGCTCACGATCGAGTACCTCACCGCCCTCGAGCGCATCGGCGATGGCCGTGCCACCAAGCTGGTCATCCCGGCGGAGTTCTCGGGCCTGCTCGGCACGGTCGCCGCGATCACCGAGGCGATCCGTCCCGAGGACCCGAACGACGAGGTCCGCCCGAAGGACGGTCTGCCGATTCCCGACGACGGCGATCGCGTGGAGCTGCCAGAACCGAACCGGGACGATCACCGTGACCGCTGAGAGCTCCTCCGCTCGGATCCCGTCCGCTCGGATCCCAGCCGCTCGGATCCCGGCCGCTGGGAGTCCAGCCATCTCGAGCCCGACCCCTGACGTGACGTCGGTTCGCTGATCGTGCGGTACGTCGATGCTCCCCGGGCCGGCTGGTATCCGGATCCGCAGAGCCGGACCAGCCTGCGCTGGTGGGACGGTTTCGACTGGAGCGACATCCGACGCGCTCCGCCGAGCAACGCCGAGTTGATCGCTGCCGAGCAGTTGCAGGAGTTCTTCGACGACAACGAGCTGGTGGCAGCCGGTCGTCGCGCGGGCACGAAGGCCGCCGCGGGAATGTCGCGCCAGGACTCCCAACAGATGGTCGAAGAAGTGCGCATGGCCGCCCGTCAGGAGATCGACCGGGCTGCCCAGCAGTTCAGTGATCGGGCAACCACGGCGGTCCGCCGGGTCACACCGCTGATCAGTGAGTACACGAACAAGTTGGCGAAGTGGATCCGGCGTGCGGTGGTCATCTCGATCGTGCTGCTCGCCGCCTACTTCGTCTTCCAGGTACTCGCCCAGAAGTCGTTCCTCGACTGGGTCGGTGACCGCATCGATTCGGTCACCGACGAGTCAGGTCAGGTCGTCGGCCAGCTCGAGCCCTGACCGCACCTCTGTTGATCGCTCCCGGAAGGAACAACAGAGGTTGACGCGACGGTCTGGTCTGTCATCCGCTGCTCAATCGGTAGGACCACTGATGTCTGCCCGTGGGGATCTCGTACCGAGGCAGCACGTCGGGTCCGCAGCTGGCGGTGCCGATGCCGCGGTGGGCCACGTCGAGCTCGACCACGAGCCTCTTGCGTGGCGTGAGGTCGGTCTGGTGCGCTGCGCGATGGAGGTCGTCATCGGTGAACCGGGTGGCCGAGACGTGGAGGGCGACCGGCGCGATCACGTCGATGCGCACGGTCTCGCCGGTGTCTGACCGAATCAGTTCGAACCATCGGCAGTCGGTGCGGAGACCGAATTCCTGGGGGACCAGATATGGCTGGTCGTCGATCCCGGCCTCCCAGATTCCGAGCATCGATCCGCGTCGACGGTCGGGATAGTTCTCCCCCGGTCCGCGTCCGTGCCAGCGGATCCGATCGAACGCTCCCGGCAACTCGAACTGCGTGCCGATCCGACCGAGGTCGCCGAGCGCACCGGGCACCACGATGCAATGGCGGTGGTGGACCGAGCCGTCGTCGACGATTTCGACCGTGTGGTCGTGCTCGACACCGAGCGCCTCCAGAGCGGTCGGATCCGACGAGTCGAGCGTGTCGAGTCCGGATTCGAGCCAGTGCCAGTACGCGTGCCCACCGATGCCGTGCTGCTTCGTCATGTCCGGCATCAACTTGTATCCGTCGTTGTCCGTGGGCGCCCGGAACAGCGACAAGATGGGCGTGATCTTCGCGACGTCGACGGAACCGGTCGAGGGCCCGACCACGGGAAGTTCGCGCCTGGCCTTCTTCGGTGCACGCAACTCGACCTGGTCCCAGGCCACGAGGTGTCCTGCCGGCGCCCACGCAGTGGCGTCGCGCCGGGTCCAGCAGACCGATAGGTGGGAGTCAGCCTCGGTCGGTAGCGGGCACGGCAACCCGATCGTGGCGGACCCGTGAGGCGCCACGTCCACATCGAGCGCACCCGAGTCGGTGACCACGCCGGACACGGTGAGTTGCCAGCGAGCGTCGAGTCCGCCGAGGTCGGTGAAGCTCTGCCTGTTCGTGATCTTCAGTTTCGACCGACCGACGGCTTCGACTGCGACGGGTCGGTAGCACCACTCGACTTCGCTGATGGCCGGATGCGGTACGAGGTCGGCGGCCATGATCCCGTCGGCCACGAAGTTGCCGTCGTGGATCGCTTCACCGAACTGCCCGCCGTAGGCGAAGCCCTTCTTCCCGTTCGGCAGTTTCGTGGTGAGTCCGTGGTCCTTCCACTCCCAGATGAACCCACCCTGGAGTCCGGGCGTCGCGAGGATCGCGTCCCAGTAGTCGGCGAGGGATCCGTTCGAGTTGCCCATGGCGTGGCTGTACTCGCACATGATCAGCGGCCGGTCGCCGGAGAGATCGTGGCCGTACTCCACGATGGCGTCGATCGTCGGGTACATCGGGCACACGACGTCGCTCGACTCGCGGCCGCCGTCGACCCACCCTTCGTGGAAGCTCGCCGGCTCGTAGTGCAACGGCCGGGTGGGGTCGGTCCGACGCACGAAGCCGGCGGCGGCGGTGTGGTTGACCCCATGGCCGGCCTCGTTGCCGAGCGACCACATCACGATCGAGGGGTGATTCCGATCGCGCTCGACCATGCGCGAGACACGGTCGACCCAAGCGTTGCGGAACGAGGCGTCGTGGCACAGGCTCGTGTTGTAGGCGTGGGCTTCGATGTTCGCCTCGTCGACGACGTAGAGGCCGATCTCGTCGCACAGGTCGAGCAGACGGGGGTCGTTCGGGTAGTGGGAGGTACGCACGGCGGTGATGTTGTGGCGACGCATCGCAAGCAGGTCCTCGCGCATGTCGTCGACCGTGACGGCCTTTCCACGTTCCGGGTGATGGTCGTGGCGGTTGACGCCGAAGAACCAGATCGGTTGGCCGTTGACGAAGAACTGTCGTTCGCGGATCTCGATCGTTCGGAACCCGACGAGTTGGGTGTGTACTTCGATGACCTCGCCGTCCGGGTCGAGCAGTTCGACGAACACCCGGTACCGGGCCGGTCGCTCGGCGGACCACGGGGCGATGTCGGCGATGTCGAACACGGCGGTCACCTCGAATCCGGTGAACCTCATCGGAGCTGCGAAGCGATGCGGCACCGGACTGGTGACGGGCTCGGCGAGTTGCTTCGCCGACTTCCTCGACGTCGTCGGCGTGCCCGTCGCCCGGCTCGACGCCGTCTCGACCGTTCCGGTCAGGGTCTCGACCGACGTGCGGATGCTCCACCCCTTGCGAGGATGCACGCCACCGCCGACGGTCGAGTCGACGGTCAGTCGACCGGCACCGGAGATGTGGTTGTAGGCCGCGTCGCACACGAGCGACACGATTCGGGTGGAGGCGCGGCCTTCGACGTAGCAGTCACGGTGGAGTCCACCCATCCACCACTGGTCCTGGTCCTCGACGTAGCTGTGCGCGCTCCACTTGACCACGACCACGACGATGTCGTTCTTCCCCGACCTCACGTGATCGGTGACGTCGTATTCGCTCGCGAGTCGGCTGTCGGTGCCGTACCCGACGAAGTCGCCGTTGACGTAGACCGCGTGGACGCTCTCGGCTCCACCCAGGTGGACGACGACGCGTCGTCCGTTCCACGCCTTGGGCACCGTGAACGATCGGCGGTACACCCCCGTCGGGTTGCGGTCGGGCAGGTTCGGGGGCGGGCCGTCGAACGGCATCTGCACGTTCGTGTACTGCGGCAGGTCGGGCCGGCCGTGCTGGTCGACGACGTTCTGCATCGTCCAGTTGCCGGGCACGGCGACCTTGGTCCAGGAGGCCGAGGGCACCGAACGGGTCGAACCCGGATCGGCGGCGCCGGCCGGCGTGGTGACCGGGTCGCTCGTCGATCCGGTGATCGCCGCTGCCGGCACGTTGTCGGGGTGGTCGAACAGCGCGAAGTGCCACTTTCCGTTCAGGGTGGCGCGCCGGGGTGCGTCGGCGGTGTCGAGCGGGTCCGCTGACCGGGCGGCATCGATCGACTCATGCGCCGCGGTGGGGGGCGCCATGGCGAGCCGACCCATCGACGTCACCGCCGGGTCGGCCCAGGGTCGAATCGCACCAATCACCGGCAGCATGGCGCCCATCGTGCCACGCGGTGTCATCGACCTCCCGATGCAACACCACCGACTCCCGATGGCTCGCACCACCGGACCCGCCAGACCTTCACGAGCGGTCGAGCCTTGTCCGGCCCGCGCACGAGGTGAACGAGACGCAGCCCCACGTCCCCGACGCAAACCTCGACGAGACGATCCAGTCCGATCCAGGCGCCCCGGCTTCCTCAGGTGAGCGGAAAGGACCCCCGAAGATCCGAAGCTCACCGAGACGAACGAGATCAACCGCTGCAGCGGACCGGCGAGCACCGAGTCGCGAAGATCAGATCCCCTGAGCCGGGATCAGGTCGTTCGAAGACAAGGCGCGCAGCGACGAAGCTGACGTCCGTCAGTGAGGAGCCTGCGCAACGCAGTATTCGGGCGATCTGGACCGGCTCAGGCGCCGTCGTGGACCCAGACGGACGTGTCGAGCGGCATGATGCCGGAGTCCCAGATCCAGTCCATCGCAGGAACGCTGACCCGCACACAGCCGTGCGATGCGGGGTAGTTCGGGATGCTGCTCGACCCGTGGACAGCCACGCCACCGACGAAGTACTTCGGCCGGTAGATGCGCCCGAGGTCGCCTTCCCACCAGCCTTCGGCACGCTCCCGGTTGACCTCGTGCAGGCCGCTCGGCGTGAGCGACACACCGTCGATGGTCTCGCCCGGCGTGTTCTGGTCGGCCTCGGTGTACGCCTCACCGTTGCCGGTCGACACGTTCAACACCCACTCGGTTCGACCGTCGATGACGAAGAAGAGGACCTGCTTGCCCTTGTCGATCTCGACGAGCGTGCCCGAGTTCGCCCGTGACTGCGGGCGGACGGTCTCGACGGTCAAGGCCTGTGCTGTCTGTTCGTCGACGGAACCCGACGGATCGGGAAAGCCCATGTACTTCTGGAACGCCATGACGGCCTGGCTCGTGGTGAGCCCGTAGTCGCCGTCGGCGCCGTTGACCCAGAAGCCCAGTTCGAACAGGCGGGCCTGGACCCGTGCTGCTTCGGGACCGCTGTTCGAGCCGATGGCCTGGAGCGGTTCGGTGAGCGGGGCAACGGTGGGGATCGGTTTCGGCTCGGTCGTGGCCGGAGCGACCGTCGTCGTGGTGGTGGTGGTCGACGTGGTGGTCGTTTCGGCGACGATGGTGGTCGGCGCTGCGGTCGTCGGTGCGACCATCGTGGTCGTGGTGGCGATCTCGGGGGCTGCCGATGCGCC